>JAUILB010000068.1 GCA_030432815.1 Alphaproteobacteria bacterium
TGTATTATTACTTGCCGTAGCGGCTTTCGCATACCTAATGCAACAAAGCATTTCCATTCCGCTTGAAAGTCTGCGCAGTGCCGTTGGTGTAATTGCAACAGGCGATTATACACAGGAAGTTCGCGGCAAAACACGTAAAGATGAACTTGGTCAATTCTCAAATGCGATTGAAGATCTTCGCAAAGCCGCCCTTGAAAGTGAGCGCCTTGCAGCAGAAAATAAACGGGCAGAAGAAGAACGTCTTCGCCATGAACAAGAAGAACGTGAAGCCGAAGCAGCACGTGAACGTGAAGCAGCCGAACGTGCCGAAGAAAACCGGCGCCGTGTTGAAGAACGTGCTCAGAAAATTGATGAACTTGTTTCTCAATTTGATGACAAGGTATCTGAAGTACTGAATGCATTGGCATCTTCATCTACAGAGCTTGAAGCAACAGCTAATCAAATGGTCGTTATTTCCGAAAGCACAAAAACACGTTCCTCAGATGTGGCAAGTGCATCAGAACAAACAGCAAATAATGTTCAGACAGTAGCAGCTTCTGCTGAAGAGTTAAGTGCATCAGTAAGCGAAATCAACCGTCAGGTGGAAAGCGCCAATGCGATTGCCGAACGTTCGATGAAAGAAGCTAATCATTCCAATGAAGCTATTAATAAGCTTGCTCAGTCAGCAGGCCGAATTAATGAAGTTATCGATCTGATCAATGACATTGCAAGTCAAACCAACCTGCTTGCACTGAACGCAACAATCGAAAGTGCGCGTGCAGGTGAAGCAGGTAAAGGTTTCGCAGTTGTGGCCAATGAAGTAAAAGCCCTTGCGGGTCAAACAGCCAACGCAACTGAAGAAATAGCAAATCATATTGCGGAAATGCAGGAACTGACAAAAGACACTGTTCACAGTATTGAATCAATTCAGGCGGTTATTAATGAAAGTAACGATTCAACAATGACCATCGCACAGGCGGTACAGGAACAGTCCCGTGCAACAACTGAAATCAGTGAAAATATACAACAGGTTGCTGTTGGTACAGCCGATATTTCAAATAATATCTCACTCGTTGCCAACGAAGCTGATGAAACAGGAAGTGCCGGCCATGATGTGCTTAAGGCATCATCAGAAATGGGCCGTATTTCAGAAACACTGAAAAAAGATATTGAAGAATTTTTCCAGAAGATACGCGCAATGTAATCCGACGGAAAATATTAAAGAAAGGCGGCCCTCTCCCTGGCCGCCTTTTTTATTTTATAATGCTGTTCTCACGTTCCAAAGTTCCGGAAAAAATCTTAAGTCCAGCGCTTTCTTTAGATAATGCACACCTGCGGTTCCACCAGTTCCCCGTCTGTAGCCAATAATACGTTCCACAGTTTTCATATGGCTGAAGCGCCAAGTTTGAAATCGATGTTCAAGATCAACAAGCTTTTCCGCCCATTCATAAAGATCCCAATGATCGTCCCCTTGCCTGTAAATTTCGCTCCAGGCACGTTCCACTTCATCGGATGCCTGATAAGGCGTACTCCAATCCCGTTTAGTATGGCTTTTTGGGATATCAAAACCGCGCCGCTCAAGCAGCTGTAATGTCAAATCATAAATACTTGGACTTTGCAGGGCGGCTTTCACCGCAGCATATCTGTCCGGGTGATCTTCATGAGCCTTAATCATCGCGGCATTTTTATTTCCCAACGCGAATTCAATTATCCGGTATTGAAAGCTCTGAAAACCGGAGCTTTGACCAAGACTTTCTCGAAAGTTCATATAGTCTTTTGGGGTCATTGTGGAAAGAATATTCCAGCTATGAATAAGCTGTTCTTGAATGCGTGCGATACGTGCAATCATTTTCATCGCCGGACCAAGATCATCCCCTTTAATTTTTTCCATGGCACTGCTTAATTCATGAATGCAAAGCTTCATCCACAGTTCCGATGCCTGATGGATGATAATAAACATCATTTCATCATGTGAATCTGAACGTAGATTTTGAGAAGATAACAGTTGATCAAGCGAAAGGTAGTCACCATAGCTTATATCCTGTTTCCAATGGATTGCTTTTTCACCTGAGATATCAATAGATGTTTTGATGTTATCATCACTCATGATGCTGCCTCCTTAATCTGCATCATATGCCTAATTTATCTTACATGTAAATTAATAATTATACTAATGCATTACGCATTGTTAATGATTTTCTTAATATTAGAACAAGTATAGGCAGCAATATAATACATCCGATGCTCACAGAAGCCAGAATATCAATATTATTCAGGCTCCCATCCGGATTGTTGGTCATAATAATCGATGATACAACACCGCCCAACCCTGCTGCAAGGTGCCGTGTAGTTGCCTGCAATGACATATAAGCAGCCCGTTCCTTTTCTCCGGGGACTTCAGATGCGATGCTGGAACAAATGACCCCCATAATCGCAGCGCACATCATAAATAAACAAAATATGGCGGTTACAGACATGACAGGTGGGTGTAAATATCCGTCAGCAAGCACAAATACATATAAAACGGTTATCATAAATGACAGCATTCTTGCCCCTAACCGGTCTACAATTTGACCGGTCATCATCATTGCAATAAAGCTTAAACATCCACCAAGTGTGTATAATATTTCCAGATCCTCACGCGGAAAGCCAAGATTAAAGACAAAATAAATTATCGTCCCGGCAAAAAGCATAAATTGTGCAAAGCTCATTACGGCCATAATGCTATATGATATCAGGATTTCCTTGCGTTTCAGCATAGGAATAAGCGGTATTTTTTTGCGCTTTTCCGTGGTGTAATCAATATGGGCCGTCATTGACGGAAGCAAAAGAAAAATTCCCGCAGCGACGGCCAGCCCAAATCCAGCTACCGCATAGAAAGGGGCCTGCCAGTTTATCCAGAGCGACAGCCTTAACGCTAAAGGCACCCCAAACACACTTGAAACCGTAAAGGCGCTTGTCACCAATGCGATGGCGCGACCACGCCTTTCTATGGGAACCATATCAACAACCATCGCCAGAGTTAGTGCCGTTACGGGGCCCCCAAACAATCCAGCAAGCGTACGCGCAGCAAGCATACTGTCCCGATCCCAGGCAAAGGCACATAAAAAGGTGCTGATAACCAACCCAAGCATGAATATCAAGGTTGCTTTTTTTCGGTCAAAATGATCAAGATATGGTGCAAATAATATTCCGGAAAAGGCGGCCGCAAAAGTGTAAATGCCACCAACCAGCCCCATATCCGACGATGGTATGTTAATAGCCCGTGTCAGATCAGGTCCCAACGGTAGCACAATCATAAAATCGAGTACATTCGCCAGCTGGATAAGCGCCGCGAGCCATACGATCCTGCGTTCTAACCTGATATCCGACATTTTAATGACCTGATGATGCTACGTGAAACTGTGGCAGACTATAACGCTGAATTTTCAAATGGCAACGTGTAGTTTTCTTACTTAACTACATTGCAATGTAATTGAATAACCCCGTTTTTGATTTTTCTGCTTCACCGGCGTTTAATTTGATATTTTTATAACCTTGACCAAATTAGGTTATTCCTGCCCTACATAAAATGATGCTTCTCAGGTAAAAAAATTGTGATTATAAGCGATATTGAATTTAAATATTTATAATGATATTTTATTCATATGAACTTGCAAAAGTGTATATCACGTTTTTTGTGTGTAATTTTTTTCGGATCATTTTTTTGCTTGCCTGTATCTGCACAGCAAGTAGATGATATTGCTGTCGCCAAAGGGGTGTCCTGGGAATTGGCGCAGCACCGCAAAAAGATAATTTCCAATATAAATTACGATCTTGATGTAAGTATTCCAATTGCGATGGGCGAACCAGTTAGGACGCTCTCTGAAATCACTTTCGAATTGAACGATATTTCTCAGGATTTACAACTGGACTTTAATGCCGAAACCGAAAAACTTATAACGATCAAGGTAAATGGTCGCCGTGTTAATATAGATCACCGCAATGAGCACATTATAATCAATCGTGACAAGCTCAAGCATGGAAAAAACAAGGTGAGGATTGATTTTGAAGCCGGTGAAGGAGCGCTTAACAGGACACCGGGCTATGTATACACACTGTTTGTGCCGGATCGTATGCGTACGAGCTTTCCAAGTTTTGACCAGCCAAACTTAAAAGCGACCTTCGAGCTAACCTTGAACGTTCCATCCGGTTGGGAAGTGATGTCCGCTGCGGAAATAAGAAGCCGAAGCGAACGGACATCACGTTCAAAAATACGCTTCAAAAAATCAAATTTAATGAGCACTTACCTGTTTTCATTTGTGGCGGGTAATTTTGAAAAAATAACCAAACGTGTAGGTGGCATGGAAATGACCATGATGCACCGCGAAACTGATTCAAAAAAAATACGTAACAATGTGGATGATATTTTTCGCCATCATAAAGCGGCCATTGATTATATGGAGGAATATACCGGAATAAAGTATCCGTTTGACAAATTCGGCTTTGTCCTTATTCCAAGCTTTCAGTTTGGCGGAATGGAGCATATTGGATCCATCCATTATAAATCTGAAACATTGATGCTTGATGAAAATCCAGCACCAGTGGAGCGGTTAGTCAGAGCAAGCCTGATTGGGCACGAAACTGCGCATATGTGGTTTGGTGATCTGGTGACAATGGACTGGTTTAATGATGTCTGGACCAAGGAAGTATTTGCCAATTTTATGTCTGCAAAACTCGTTAATCCTAGCTTTCCAGATATAAATCATCAGTTAAGGGCACATTTGCGGCTTCATCCTGGCGCTTATGGTGTGGACAGAACGCCGGGGCCTAACCCGATCCGTCAGGGGCTGCCTAACCTTAATGAAGCGGGAACCATGTATGGTGCCATTATCTATAACAAAGCGCCAATCATGATGCAGCAATTGGAAATTCTGCTTGGGGAAGATAAGTTTCGCGATGGCATTCGTGAGTATTTGAAGACTTACGCGTTGTCAAATGCCACATGGCCGGATTTGATAGAAGTACTGGATAAATATAGTAATGTTGATGTTAAAAATTGGAGCGATGTTTGGGTGAATACACCCGGGCGTCCCATATTTGAAATAAAAAACGAGCCCGGAGAAGGATTGCTCCTTTCACAGTATGACCCACAAGGAATGAACAGATCATGGGCGCAGAGTTTCGATCTGAAACGAGGAGCAGTTCCATATAACATCACGATAAATGGTGAAGTGATTAATCTGGATTCACTGGGAAATACCAGCGATCCGACAATTCTTCCAAATTCAAATGGCATGGGATATGGGTTATTCCCGATTAATAAAAATTTTATACGTAATAATTGGGATACGCTCAGTTCTCTCGAAAAAGCATCAGCGTTTGTGAATTTATATGAACATCTTCTGGAGGCAGATGGTACCATTACACCATCTGAATATGTTGATTTGATCCTTTTTGCGATTGAAAAGGAAGAAAATACCCTGATCATCAATCATCTTATGCGTCAATTGGTGTCTATATACTGGTCATTGCTGAATACCGAAACCCGGCTTGCGGTTGCACCGGTTATTGAGAACGCTATATGGGCGCAAATAAATAATAATAAACATGATATTGGAATTAAACGGATATATGTAAGAAATTACGCTGATATTGCACTCACGGAGGATGCCCTGGAAAATGTTCGTAGTATATGGACAAAAAAACCTGAGTATGAATATTTGATGCTGGGAACACGTGATTATACTAATATGGCAGCGTTTCTTGCTATTAAATTGCCAGATGAGGCCAACACAATAATAAAAGCACAATTGGCAAATGTTGACGGGCTTGATAGCCAACGCCGCTTGGAATTTTTAAAATATTCGCTATCCCCCGACCAGAAAACGCGGGATTTGTTTTTCCAGGCATTAGCATTACAGGAAAATAGAACCACTGAAGCATGGGTCCTTTCTGCACTTGAATATTTACATCATCCGCTAAGGAATGGTGCATCAGAAAAGTATCTGCAAAAAAGTCTTGAAATGCTTCAGGAAATTCAGATTACAGGTGATATATTTTTTCCTGGGCGATGGCTGGCAGCAAGTTTCAGATACTATCAGTCTGACAGCGCAGTAAAGACAGTGACTGACTTTTTGAGGGAAAGACCAGATTATAATTATCAGCTTCGCTTGAAAATATTACAGGAAACGGATCTTTTGATGCGGGCAAATAAAATAATGAAATCAAAATTGTAGCTGTTCAAAGATCTTTACATCTGATGGAATTTAAAATATTTGTCTCTCATAAATTTTAAAGGAAATGTTATTTTGCTTATTTTAACCGACCCGCTTGAGCGATTTCGGAAAATTGCCTTCATTGAGGGGCTTTCATTTTTGCTTCTACTTTTTGTGTCAATGCCGATGAAATATTATCTGGGCTATGCATCATTTAGCTGGTATGTGGGCGCGGCCCATGGCGGATTATTTGTTTTATATATCATCCTTGCAATTGAAATTTTGGTGCGCCGCAGGGTTAACTTGATCCAGTTTTTTCGCGTCGTTATCGCATCGGTAATTCCCTTTGGCACCTTTTTCAATGATAAAATGCTGAAAGAACAGCAAATCAGATATGCAATGCCATAACAGCATAAGTGTTTTATAATTCTGCAGGGGCGTTTTAAAAGGCAGAAAATTGTACTAAATGAAGCTAATACAATAAGTTTCAAGTTAATTTTTTAAAATTTACCTCACCTAAATGCGACCTATTTCGTTTATTCAGACATACATCGCAGATTATGGTTGTTTGGTCTTATTTATTGTTGCTCATTTTTTTTATCGTCGTATAGTCACTAAGAAACAAATCAATAGGGTATTAAAGATGGATAATAACGTATATCAACTGAATATTGTTTCAGACGACACCATGCAAAATCTTGAAAATTATCCCAATGTAGACTGGATAAAGGCAGGCATTGCCATTCTACGTGAACAGGGGCCGACTTGTGTGAATATAGACACGCTCTGTGAAAAAACGGGTAAGGATCTGGATGCATTTAACAAGGCTTTTAATGGACTTCCAAGTTATCTTTTTGCAGTGCTTGATTACTGGTACGAAAAAGAGGTGCTTGCTTATATTGATATGATGGATGAAATTACCGCCGAAGGTGAAGAAGTGCTGATACGGATGATAGAAATCAAACATAATGCCGATAAAGGCGATGAAGTAGCTATCCGGAATTGGGCGCTTAAATGTCCCAACGCGCATAAAGCACTGGCCCGAGTTGATCGAACACGTCTAGATTATACAATCGGTGTATTTAAGGAAATGGGTTTTTCTGAAGCGGAAAGCAACCTTAGAGCAAAAATTCTATACACATCATTCATCGGCCTTGAATATAGCTCAATTTCAGCTTCACTTGAAAAAAGATTGGAAATGGCCAAACTTCTGTGCAGAAGAGACTAGATGCCGTCATTTTTCAAGAAACTTGATGATAAACTGATAAAGTTTATTAAAGACCAGCCAATGTTTTTTGTTGCAACGGCACCTAAGGAAGGGCGTATTAATTTATCCCCAAAAGGTCTGGATAGCTTTAGGGTATTAAGCCCTACCCGCGTTTCATATTTAAATCTTACGGGGAGTGGTAATGAGACATCCGCCCACCTCATCGAAGATAATCGCATGACCATTATGTTTTGCAGTTATACCCGCACAACCAATATCCTGCGGCTATACGGTACGGCTACTGAAATCACGCCGGAAGACAGTGAATTTGCAGAATATTATGAAATGTTTCCTGATTTCGCGGCACCAAGGCAGATATATATCCTTGATATTACCTCAATTCAGACATCATGTGGCTATGGTGTTCCTGTAATGACATTGGATCATGAACGGGATACTTTGGACAAATACATGGCTGGTTTAGGCCCCGACGGGGTCGAAGCCTATAAGCAAAAAAACAACCTGAAAACCATAGATGGTCTGAGAACCAGATTACAGGAAAAGCCTTAATTTACCCCGCTATTGTTCAGTGAGGCAAAAAATTCTTCCGTAAACTGTGTAAGTGACATTTCTTCAATCACATTCTGGTTATCACCATTAATTGTATTTCTTACGATTGTTTCAGGGATTACTGCGTTACTTTTGCGCGCCATAATCAGCATCCATTCATCAAGTCCTGTTGCGTCCTTTTTGATTGGGAACATTCGCTGTACACCGCTGTTATCAATATATTCAAATGGCGCGATATTTTTCATTACGCTGTTGTTGCCTTCGCACATTACAAATTCATCAACCCGGTTGCCAGGATCATACTTCTTGTTTTTAAAAGCGAATATAAGATATTCCTGATCTTTATCTTTTTCACTGAGATAAACATCACTGTTTGTGCTATAGAGCAGGAAATTTTCATTTCCTCCTCGCCAACTTTTTATGACTTCAATTTCCATATAGATACCACATGGCTGGTTTCTGCCGCCGCGATAAAAAGTCAGCGGTTTTGCGGCTATAACCTTGCCACGGACAACCTTGTCTGCATATTTGGCAAAGCTTTCATAGTTATTGGAAAATGTCTGCGCCCCTGCATAGCCACAGGTCAACAATATTGTTATTAATGACAAAATGGTTTTGTAAATCATCATCGTCACTCCTCTCACCATTTACATTTAAATTGCATTGGTCTAAGGATCGGCCGGGTCGATACACACATGGCTCGGTCGATGATTAGAAGTCATTATTATAGCACAAATTGGCTGAAAAAGCGTAAAAATCGCCAAACGTGTAAAAACCACTATCCGTTAAGGTCAAATTCATCCAGAAAATTACTGAGGCTCATTTCTTCAATAACCGCCTGATTGCCGTTATTAAGTCTTCTGCGGGAAATGGTGTATGGAAGAGCGTTATTTGCGATACGGTCCACAATCATCATCCATTCTCCCTTTTTGACGACACCTGTATCTTCATCAACGATAGGGTTATCCGACCTATAGGAAACGATTGGGAATATTTGCTGGGTAAGCCGTGTGGAAAGATATTCAAACCCCGAAATATCCATACGGGTTGACCTTCCTTCGTCACAATTGATGAAATCAGTAGCAGGGCCTTTCCCGAATGCAGGATTTCTGCGTGCAAAAAGGAAATATTCTGTATCTGGCGCATCGTTCATTAATATGTCACTGTTAGAGGCAAAGACCTTGAAATTATCATTTCCGCCTTTAAAGCTTTGAATGACATCAATTTCAAGGATGTATCCGCAACGCATATCAATACCGTCATAGTCATAGCGGACTTCTTCACGGCCTAAAATTTTGCCGCGGACGATTTTGGCTGATGTATTTTTGATCCGTTCGTAGGTTTTATCCCGCCCTTGGGCGTTTGAAAGTGATACAAAAATAAATGTCGAAACAAAAATCGCCAAAACAACAGATATAATTATTTTTAATGTGTTACACATATTTATTAATGTATTAAGTTAACTTATTTTCATTTCTTCTTCAGCGATTAATACCACTGCGAGGCTCATGGCAGCATATTGCCAGTGATCTTCCAAATTTATATCCTCTTTTATGGTATTAAAAAAGGCCTTTTGTTGGGCAATTATGGCCTTGTCCGTTTCATCATCACCAAACTGAAAACGGTTATTCCCTGCGATTACAACATTATCGGGGGTAATATGCACGCTTCCATCATTACTCTCCGCTTTGGCAATGGGAATATCATCTTTGTCAATATTGGGGCCAAAACCGCTTTCAAAATATAGTTTTGAGCCATCTTCATATGTGATCAGCATATTGGTTTCATTGGGAACCGCCATATTCTCTGCCGTTTTATAGCCAAGTGATTTGATATTTTCTATGGGTGTGGGTGCTATTTGTCCCATAACATCGGCATAATGAATACCGCAATCAACAAGCGGCGATAAACCGGCATTAAGGATATTTTTATGCAGTTCCCATTCCTCGCCATTACTGTGCTGATTGCTTGTTATGGTGACATGTACCGGCGGTGTCAGCGCTTTTGCACATTCAATAAATTTCATCCATTTGGCGTGATGGCGTAAAATGTAGCCAACATAAAGCTTTTTGCCGCATTTGCGGGCTGTTGCGATCGTATAACCGGCTTCCCGCTTATTCATGGCAAGCGGTTTTTCCACAAATACATGTGCCCCCGCCTCCATCGCCTGGCAGGCATAAAGCGCGTGTGTATCCGTATAGCTTGAAATGATCACCGCATCGGGCTTCGTTGCAGCGAGCGCATCTTTATATGTATTATAAAGCGGGACATCTGAAAAATATTCGGCCACTTCCTGCCATTTTTGCCAGTCCCGCGCCACAAGACCGACAATTTCCACATCAGGAAGCATATTTGCGGCCTTCGCATGGGCAAATCCCATGCGACCGACCCCAACAACTAAAACTCTAACCATGCGTCTCTATACCGCTTTAATTTGCCGCAAAACAATAAAAATACCCGTTACCGCCTGTGGCAATCAGGTTTTGCTGGCTACAGCCGCGTGATGGATGGGCAAAATTCCATGATGTCGGGTTTGCACCGCCGCCAGCTCTGTCATGATGCCCGACATTGGCACTACCGTCTTCTGCGTTTGATGTCCAGTTGCTGCATGTATTTTCAGACGCCATTCCCATAAGGTCACTACCGGTCAGGATATCATGCTGGTTTGGACTATCCCCGCGGCCATTGATCATGTTACCCATTTCATCAATGGAATTTTCCTTTGATAATTTGTTGTTATCGCTATGAAGATCATCAACATTCATCGCAACCATAACACCATTTGCGTTATACCACGGTCCGGAACCAATCCGGTCACGGGCATTAACACCGCCCATGCCATTCGTTGAAAGATATGCTTTCCAGTCCTTATCCCCCTGCCCGGCAGCTGTTGCGAGCGATTTACAAATCATATCTGCCCCGGCAAGTCCGCCAAGATTGGCACCATCGCCGGATCCTTTTGATGTGATGAAAAAGCTTAAGGATGTATCCTGCGCCGATGCCGTCCCCGCAATCAGCAGTGCCCCTGCCAAAGCGAGCGTTGTTTTTTTAATACTCATGCCTGTCTCCCGTTTATCAATATTTTGAAAAAGGCAGTGTAGCAAAAAAAGCCAAGAGACGCGATGAAAGAATTTTGAAAATCAGTATGTGATTAATTGAACTCAACAAATATTAATCCGTACTCATGACTAACGATGTATTTTGATTGGTCGGCACTAGTTGCTCCAATTTTACTTCCATATCAGAGGATGGCTGATGTGTACGGGGAAGCGCAAGGCCCGCCCGCGCGGCGCCCTGCTCGCGTTTTTTACGTTCATCATATTCGATTTTATAAAGATCCCGGGCAAGATCCTCCCCCCAAGGGTA
>JAUILB010000069.1 GCA_030432815.1 Alphaproteobacteria bacterium
GCCCTGTTCCTGAAGGGCAATGATCCGGTCATTCATTTGAGGAACCATCCAGGGGCGTTTAACATTCCCCAATTGTTCTGCAGCATAAAGCCCGCTTTGCAATCCGTCTTCATGAAATCCATATCCGAAATGTGCTCCGGCATACCATATGTTACGGTGCCCCATTATACTAAGGAGTTGCCTTTGTGCCTTTAAAGTAGATAAGTCAAATATAGGATGATCATAATCTTTCCGATAATGAACCAGTTCGGGAACAGGTTCTAACTGTGGATTAAGTGTTACAAAAAGAGGGGTTTGCGTATTTAACGGTTGCAACTTGTTCATCCAATAGGTCACAGACAGTTGATTGTTTGACTGACTGTTATTTTGAATATAATTCCAGCTTGACCAGACTTTTTTTCGTTTTGGCATAAGACGGGTATCACTGTGAAGAATTGCAGTGTTTTTTGCATATTTAAATGAACCAAGAACCGATTTTTCTAATTTATCAGCATCTTTAAGTAGATTAAGGGCCTTATCAGCGTGTGTTGCGATAATGACGCGATCATATTTTTCACTTTCACCTCCTGCCGATGTTACCAAAACGCCGTTTAAGATGCGCTTTATTCCTTCGATAGGCGAGTTTTTCAAAAACCGTGCATCGCTTTGGTTCATTACGGCATTGACATATTCCCTGCTGCCACCCGGAATGGTAGACCACTGCGGTCGGTCATTAATTTGAAGCAATCCATGATTTTTACAAAATCTTAAAAAGCTGGTGAGGGGGAAATCAGCAACTTTACTGGATGGCGTTGACCAGACCGCAGCGGCCATCGGTAAAATATGATCGTTCAAAAAAGAACAGTCATATTTATTTTGTTCAAGATAGTCCCGCAGGGTAATGTTCTCTGCCCGTTCCGGATTTAGTTTAAAACTTTCTTGATAAAACCGTAAAATAGAACGGATCATTTTCCAGAAGCGCGGACGCAATATATTCCTTTTTTGAGCAATAAGGGTTGAAAGCCTTGGGCTTCCGGCATACTCAAAAGAACCGTTCTCAATGCTAACGCCGAAAGACATTTCCGTTGGATATGGTGAAACCTTTAATATCTTAAGCAGTTCCAGAAAGTTTGGGTAATTTCTATCATTACAAACAATGAAACCTGTATCTACGGGAATAATACCATCGGGTGTCACTGCTGATACAGTATTAGCGTGTCCTCCAAAATGATCATCGGCTTCATAAACAGTTACATCATGTTTTTTAGAAAGTAGCCATGCTGCACCAAGGCCGGAAATGCCCGAACCTATAATGGCAATTTTTAATCTGTTTTTGTTACGCATAAGTTTTTCCATATTGAGCTATGACCTTTATACGTATGATTAATTTAATTGGATTTTTTGAGCCGTAATTTTGAAAATTGCTTTTCTATTTTGTAGTTTGATAAAGTGAGTTAAGCTGCTTAATTTTAGGGAAGTTCAAAATATGAGAAAAAACAAAATTTTTAGAAAACTGCTGACTTTACCCCTTTTTCTAACAGGCGGTACTGCTATGGCGGAACAAGCAGTACCGGACTTTACCAGGATACAGCCAGACACATTTGGTGGAAATATGGCGCTTTCCAATGCGTGGGGGGATTATGACAATGATGGCGACCTGGATTTGGTGATATCATTCAAAACAGGTGATGTAAGGCTTTATAATAACGAACAGGGTGGGTTTACCAATGTTGGCCCTGTGCTTGGATTGCCAACCGGTGGCAAAGAGCGGCGGTCAATAGCATGGGGCGATTATAATGCAGACGGTTATCTTGATCTTTTTATCGGCAGTAACCAGCAGGGCAATGAACTTTACCACAATGATAAATCACAAGGTTTCACAGATGTTACATCGCAGATGAATGTGGCCGTGCCCCATGTCAGTGCAAGACAGATAAGCTGGGTTGATTATGACAATAACGGAACGCTGGATTTGTTTATTGCTGACAGGGTTGGCCCAAATTACCTGTTTAGTAATGATGGTGAAAACTTTGCCGATGTAAGCATGAAAACGGGCCTGGCAGATTCAAGGGCGACTGTAGGAGCCTGTTGGTTTGACTATAATCAGGACGGTTTTCTTGATTTATTTCTGGCTAACCAGGGAGAGGGTAAAGACGCTTTATATAAAAATAACGGCGGCACATTTACGGATGTTGCGGCTGAATTAAATATGGAAGGTGGCCCGCGCACCAACGTGGATGGTGGTGTTGATTGTACAGTGGGCGATTTTAACAATGACGGTCATTTTGATTTATTTGTCGCAACTTACGGCATTAACAAATTATATAAAAATAATGGAAACGGCACTTTTAACGAGGTAAGCGAGCAAATGGGCATAACCGGTAATGATCATATGGTCGGCGCAAGCTGGGGAGATTATGATAATGACGGGATGTTAGATCTCTTTGTCGCGGGATATCATAATATTGATGGTATCAGATCCCCTCATGATAGGCTGTTTCATAATGAAGGGGGTCGTTTTACAGAAATAGATACCCATAAAACCGCACTTAGTGGTGCCGATCATGGTATCCAGTGGGCGGATTACGATGGTGACGGTGATTTGGATATTTCACTTACAGAAGGGTATAATATTGCCGGACGCCATCCTGTTTTAAACAATAACCTCCCTGAAATGAAGCGGAAAAGGTCACTTCAGGTTATGGTCTCCGATAAAAACGGTATTCGTAATCGCGCCGGTGCGGAAGTAAGACTTTATGATAGTTCGGAAAAATTAATAGGATCAAGACTGGTAACCACAGGTGATGGTTATAACAGTCAAAGTAATAAACCAGTTCATTTTGCACTGCCCAATAATGATAAAGTGCATATAGAAGTCACATTTTTAACGGAACAGGGAAGAAAAATTCAGACTGTTAAAAATATTGATCCGACGGCATTTTATGGAAAATCAGTCTTAATCAAACAGGATTAAATTAAAAAGGATGCTTATTAATAATAAGTAAGAGGAAACACCATGCTTAAGAAATTCACGATTTTACTCGTTGCAATTAACTTTGCAACCGCCCCGATCACATCACTTTATGCGCAAGAGCAATCGTCGGAGCCAATATTTGAATATAGTGAAATAAACCACCCGGTTATGGGTAAAAAGGGGATGGTTGCAAGCCATAATGCATTATCAAGTGAAATTACGGCTGAAATTCTGGCCAAAGGGGGTAATGCAATCGATGCCGGTGCTGCATTGGGGTTTGCTCTGGCTGTGACATTGCCGCGTGCCGGAAATATTGGGGGTGGTGGCTTTATGCTGGTTCATGTCGCTAAGCTTAATAAAACAATTGCGGTGGATTTCCGGGAAACAGCACCTGCGGCCGCGCATCAGGATATGTATTTTGATGAAAGTGGTAATGTCGCTCCTATGGATCCCTCTTACCGGTTCTCACATAAATCATCAGCGGTACCAGGCTCGGTCGCGGGGCTCGCCCATATTGTTGAAAAATACGGGACCATGACGCTTGCCGAGGTACTGGAACCTGCAATTCGTCTGGCGCGGGATGGGATCATTGTAACTTATGATTTGGCAGCGGATCTGGCCAGAAGCGAACGTTTAAAAAATAATCCGGCCAGCCTTAAGAAATTTTATAAACCGGATGGTTCAAATTATGAAGTAGGTGAATTATTCAAGCAACCTGATCTTGCATGGACCCTTCAGCAGATAGCTGATCACGGTGTTGATGCCTTTTATAAAGGCAGTGTGGCTGAAAAAATTGTTGCTGATATGGAAGCCCATAATGGGCTGATCACCATGGAAGATCTGGCATCCTATAAAGTGATTGAGAGGGAACCGGTTCGCGGCACCTTTCGCGGTTATGATATCGCGGCAATACCAGCGCCCAGTTCCGGTGGAACCCATGTTATAGAAATGCTTAATATACTTGAAAATTTCCCGCTCTCTGAAATGGGGCCCGGAAGCGCGGCGGCATTACATGTCACAGCTGAAGCGATGAAATTGGCTTATGCTGACAGAAGCAAATATCTTGGTGATCCTGATTTTGTTGAAATACCGACGGATGCTCTTGTGAGTAAGGATTATGCAAAGTCGCTCGCCGCAAAGATATCGATGGATAAAGCGACCCCTTCGGAAGATATTGCACCCGGAAATCTGGCTATATACGAAAGCGATGAAACAACCCATTATTCTGTGATAGATAGCGAAGGTAACATCGTCGGCAACACATATACTTTGATGTTTTCGTTTGGCTCCGGTGTTGTGATTGAAGGAACCGGTATTTTAATGAATAACAATATGGGCAATTTTACACTCCGCCCCGATATTCCGGATGCGTTTGGTTTGATGGGTAGTGAAAATAATATTATCAGTCCAAATAGGCGCCCTGTGAGTTCAATGTCACCGATCATCGTTTCCAAGGACGGCAAACCGTTTTTGGTTACCGGAACGCCGGGCGGGTCAAAGATTATAAGTGCCAACATGCAAATGGTCCTTAATGTCTTAGAGTATGGAATGAATATCGGCGATGCTGCTGTCGCACCACGCATCCATCACCAGTGGTATCCAGATGAATTATTGCTGGAAAGTGGGATTAGCCCGGATACAATTACTTTGTTACGTCAGAAAGGACATAAAATAAACTTCAACAAATCTAGCGAGGCCATGGGAAGCCTTCAAACTGTTATGTTTAAAGATGGAATGTTTTATGGGTATTCTGATCCACGGCGGCCGGGTGCAAAGGCGGTCGGTGTAGATTAAAGAAGGCTATAATTTAAAGGCTATATCATAAAAGCCGGGATAAATATTAATCCGGAAAGTTATTTTCCTGTTTAATTCTTTCTACGACAGCCATGAGCATTTGTAGTGCATTGTCTGATAGCTCATTGACAAGTTCCAAACCTTTGTTTGTGAATTTAACTTTGTTGTCGGTACAGGCAACAATTCCTTTTTCTTCAAGATAACGAATTCGTTTGGTAATGTTATCATGGTCAAGGCCAGTTTTTTGTATCATTGTTTCCAATGACATTGGCGAATAAATTTTTATCTGCATTGCATTAATAATAAGCTCAGTGCCAAGCTCGCATCCGACTTTGGCTCTTACCAACCCGGTATAAAATTCGACAAATTGATTAACCATCAAGCGTTGGCTATCATTAAAGATGCTTGCCTTATCATGGCCGTCCAGATTATAGTGAGCAGCACTTTCGTTCACGCAGTTCATCACATTTTACCAGTAATTGTTGCAGTTTTATTAGACTCAAACATCAGGATGAAGCGTTATAAAGATAAATGTGTTATAGTAAAAATACCAATTTAGTATGATTTCTATGTTCAATGGTTATGGCTGAAAGAATAAAATGGAGTTGCATCAAATCCGCTACTTCCTTGAAGCAGCGGAAACATTGAATTTCACAAGGGCGTCTGAGCATTGCAATGTATCTCAGCCTGCGCTTACGCGCGCTATACAAAAACTTGAAGAAGAACTTGGCGGGTTGCTTTTTCGGCGGGAACGAAACAAAACCCATCTTACTGACCTTGGAAAGGTTATGCAGCAATATTTAAGTAAAGTTTATGCGTCGACAAAAGAAGCAGAATTGGCGGCTCAACAAGTTCTTAATCTTGAGAAAGCACGTTTAAACCTTGGGATTGTTAGCACAATTGATCCCAGATATGTCGTCAGCTTTTTATCAGATTTTAGGATGGAATATCCAGGGATTGAGGTTTCTTTAATTCATCTTGATACTGAGGATATGAATGAAAAACTGCTGTCAAGTGAAGTGGATTGCGCATTGCTTGGTGCAAAAGTATCGTTGACGGAACGGTTAGAGGTAATGTCGCTTTATGAGGAAAATCTGGTTTTAGCTTTTCCGAAAGGGCATCGCTTTGAAAAATTTGATGTGATCCCGTTAAAGGAATTAAGTGGTGAAAGTTTCCTTGATCCCATCAGTAGTGAGCTCAGGGAAGCCATATGGGCATTTTTTAAATCAAAAAATGTGAAGTTTAATATTTTCTACAGAAGTGACAGGGAGGACTGGATTCAAAGTATGGTACTTGAAAATATGGGAGTAAGTCTTGTTACAGAAAATTCCGTTTTATTGGAGGGACTAGACAGCAGACCGGTTGAAGATATGTCATTATCCAGGATCATAGAACTTGTTACCGTGTCGGGTCGTCGCCGTTCAGCCGCACTTGAAGCATTCCTGAATTTGATTGCAAAGCATTCATGGAACACTAATGAGGTTAAGACACATCAATTAACTTCTTATAATGTTCACCAAATAAGGTAATTATAATTCATCCGGCCAGTTTTCCCGCGGAACGATAGCACCGGGATATTCTATTACCACAGATGCGCATTTCTGTCCGCAATGAACGGCATCTTCGATTTTTGAGCCAGAAAAGCGCGCTGCTAAATATGCTCCGTTAAATGCATCTCCGGCCGCTGTCGTATCAAGTGGTTTTTTAATTATATTAGCCGGGATTATTTTTGTTTTGCCGTCGTTATAAATAACACACCCATCCTTGCCACATTTTACGATAATTTCTTTGGGATTATGTTTTATATATCTATCGATTATTTTTCTTGCCGATTTTTTGCCTGCAAGGGCCATTTCATCATCCTGTCCCGTTAATACAATGTCAATTAACGGTGTAAACCGATCAAAAACATCGGATGCGGTTTGTTGGTTTTTCCATCCCGCGGGGCGATAATTGAGATCAAATGCGATTAGGCCGCCTTCATTTTTATATTCTTTTAAAAAGTCATGAAATATATCCAGTGAACTGTTATCAAATAAGGAAAGAGTGATGCCGCTGAAATATATACATTGATATGTTTTAAGCCTATCCAACATATTTTTATGACTTTGCAATTTAAACAAGTCTCGCACTGGTGATGTATCACGCCAGTAATAAAAACTTCTTTCACCTTCCTCATCAGTTTCGACCACATAAAGGCCCGATTGGCGCTTTGGGGCTGTTTGTACGAGTTCCACACCAATATTTTCGCAAACCCAGTCATCATACATGGCTGCGCTAAAAGGGTCATCGCCGATCGCCGTCACATAGTCGACGGAACCACCAAGGCGAGCAAAATAAAGGGCAACATTTAGCGTATCTCCCCCATATCGGAGGTTATATGATTTTTCCGTAGTATTTCTGTTTCGGGAAAACTCAATCATACATTCGCCAATAACCGCTAACTTAGTCATGATGGCATTCCAGTATCCTGTTGTGGCATGTTAGCACTTTAAACACCGCCAAAGATTGAAAAGCCACCATCAACACAGACCATCGAACCGGTAACAAATTTTGACGCATCACTGAGTAGCCAGGTAAGGGCACCTTTAAGCTCATCAGGGCTGCCAAACCGTTTAAATGGGGTTTGGTCGATGACCGCCTGTCCACGTTCGGTTAATCCGCCATCGGGTGTGGTGAGTAAATTCTTATTTTGTTCCGTTAGAAAAAATCCCGGTGCAAGCGCGTTCATTCTGATAGCATCGCCGTATCGGTTTGCAAGTTCCACGGCAAACCACTGTGTATAACAATCAACACCGGCTTTGCCGAGATTATAACCCAGAACCCGGGTGATGGCACGCTTGGAATTCATTGAAGAAATATTTACTATGCTTCCCTTTCCGGCAGTTTCGGCGATGGCACCCGCGAAGACCTGAGTGGGGTATATTGTCCCCCATAAATTAAGGTCGGCGACTTCCCGCATACCGGACAAGTTCATTGCAAATATATCTTGATCCGGCATAAGCACGCCTTGGGGCATTATACCACCCGCAGCATTGACCAAACCATCAATTTTGCCGAATTTATCTAATATTTTTTCCTTTGCTCTTAGCAGTTGATCATGATCCATGACATCTGCGATCAGGGCGACGGCTTTACCGTCGTTATTCCGGTTTATTTCGTCGGCCCGTTTGTTTGCAATGTCTTCATTTCTACCTAGAATACCAACTGATCCGCCAGCTTCTACAATGCCATCTATAAAAGATTTACCCAAAATTCCCGTGCCACCGGTTACGACGATTACTTTACTTTCTAAAGAAAAATCACTCATGTTGACTACCTTAATCCGCTGTTGATCTGAGCGCCGCGTAATGAGATATTACCTTCACCTTTTATAAGCATAAGACTAATTTCCTGCGAATTTTCATCATAGATAAAATCATTCAGCGAATTGCCATCAAGTGTGATCATGGCTGGTTTTCCACTTACTTTTATCGTAAGTTTCCCGCTTTCTGAAAGATAATATTTAAGACCTTCGCTTGTCAGTTCAAAAGTAACCGGATGTTCTGACTTTAGAACGGATATGTCGTTGTGGTGGAAAGTTGTCGCGGAAGCTACAAAAATATTTTCATTATCCCACGTAAGGGCGGTTGCATCTGTTTGCATATTTTCAATGGTATAAAGCTCACCCGGCAGTGTGTTATAGGCGAAATTTTTGCCGGACGCCTTGCCGGATATATATCCGTTATGCACTTCACTTGTCACATCAGACGGATCATTTGTAGTGAGGATATTTGCCATCACGATTGGTTTCGTGCCCTCAGTACGGTAATCAAGTTTAATCATACCTTCCTTTTTTAAGGGGCGATCATTTCGCAGTGTTTTAATATAATGAGGCGTTTCAATTGCCTGTCCTTCAACAGCATCAGGTGATAAGTGGATTATATTCAATCTGCTTTGTTCCTTGGTTATTGATGATATATCTTTACCAACGGCAATATCCTTTAATTCCCTTGTCTGATACAGCAAATTGACATCTACGTCATTATATTCAGGTTCAGCAATATCGATCATTAAAACAGTGCGGGGTTTTAAATAAAGCACATTACGGCTTAGCGACTTTACTTTCTGCCAGTAAAGCCGCCCTATATCACCAGACGAAAAGGCCGCATTTTCACCATCCAGAAATTGTGCTATGAATGCGTGGTCATCAAAGCCGGGTGCAAAATCAACAGGATCACCAACACGCTGACTTTGATGATTATCATTAATCAATATTGTTGAATGGGCAATCGGTTGTGTATGCCATGACTGATAAATAGGATCTTCATAATAATCGGATGTGTATAAATGGCGGTCCTCAATAAAAATGTGCCCGCGGTCAGCCAGATAAAAACTACCCTGATCCAGATGCTGGTGATTGAAAAATGGCCCCGTTCTCATGACAAATACAAAATCATCCTTGTCCCACCCACTTTTAAAAACGGTTGTTCCGACATGATGAAATGCTTTCACCGGGTTTTCATCAAACGGCGAATCCCTTTCAACATTTTTGGTATCATAAAGTATATCCTGAAATGTTTCGGTTGGAACATGTGCTGATGATAAGTCCTCGCCATTTTTAAGGTAGTTATAATACCAGCCAAGGCGAGGTTCTTTCTGTGCATTCAAAAGATAGGCCCAGTTGGAAACGGGGCTTATATCGCCTGTTGAATCACCAAAATCAAACCATTTTCTGTCTTTTACCAGACCGGCCCAGATATATTCATTATAGGTATTAACCAGCACTTCGCTCACATCAATATTAAAAACATTATTGAGTGACGGCATGCTGTAGGACAGATTGGACATGCTGTAGTTATTATAGCCCAGTCCTTCTCCCCAGGAGCCATCCTTGTTATCCGTAACCCGACCCAGAAATTGATGGTATTTTAATAACGTTCCCGTGAAATAAGGTTCAAGATTTTCAGTTTCCGGCCCGTCCGCATAAATAGCCGCCATATTCATTAATGATCCACCCAAAATCATCGCGAGCCAGTTTGATGTTTTTGATGTGATATTGTCATTATAAACATAGGTTTGAAATCCGTTTTTGATAATATTTTGTATTATCGCTTCACGAACTATTTGTCGTTCAGAAGGGGACATAAGGTCATATATCAGATCATATGCTTCTGCCATTCGGTGAGACCAGCTACCGGTATTATGTTCACTATAACGTCCCCGTTTAATTTGCCAGGGGTGTGACCAGTCCGGCCAGCCGGAAAGTGTAATCAGCATTTCTTTGACATATAAACCGGCTTCCCGATCTCCTAGAAATGCATAAGCCATTGCATTGGAGCGTATTGTTCCGGCAGTCCCAAAAATGTGTGAAACCCATGATGACCATGACGGAAGCCAGACTTCATCAGGGAATTGGTCAAGGTCATAAATAAGGCTTTCCAGCGGATATCTTTCACGGCTGTTTTTTGCATCTTCTACAATATTGTCAGATACTTGGCTGAACCGATCTTCTTTGAAGCGCGCATCTATCGCTTTTTTTTCTTCCGCATCAAAAAGAAGCCTTGGATGCTTACCGGCCATTTGTGAAATTTCCGGCGCGATGTGAATTGTAAACTTGCTTTGTGAAAGAACGGTACCCCCGTTCAACGCCGTAAGCTTTCCAATATAAAGCCCATCAGGATAGGATAACTCCAAATTATCCAGTGACCATTTATTATTTCGTTTCTCAAGCTCGCTTTTGAAAACAGGGTTTGTGCTGTCCGTTATGGACGCAATTTCAATTTCCACACGCTGCGCATCAAGCGGCCATGTGCCTTTAATGGTAAATTGATCACCCCGCGTATAATGTTTTTGGGGAATATACTGTTCAAATTCAGGGAGTTTAAACATGTCAGGTGTTTCAAACTGAAAGGACATGGCTTTTTGTGCCTGAACCTTAATATCATCGAGCCCAAGATAGATCGGCATATCCGGGTCAGCCGATGGAATTTTAGTAAGAACCGCAAGGGCATAAATTCTTATATTTTCTTTATCTTTAAGTGCGGGATTTTCACGCAGCAGGTCATCATATTTAACTGACAAAGGCACCCATTTATTGGTTTCAGGCTTTGGAAATGTTATATCCAGTTTTCCCAGATCCCCGGCGGCGAACCTTATTTTGAAAAAATCTGCGTCAAGGTTGGTTTTAAGATAATAGCGCAGTGACACTGTTGAACCCGGTGTCAAATAAATATCCATAAGTTTCTGCGCGCCGGCATAATTATCGACATTTGTATATGGGGTTACTTTTTGCACAATTGAAATATTACTGTCCCGCGGGATAATTTCATTGACCCTGAAATTTGGGTCATATGCAGTATCCTGCCATAGGGGGTAGGATGCCCAGGCACCAAGTTCACGATCTTCGAAATCTTCGGCATATGAAAATGGCTCAAGCACATTTTGGGCAAAAGACTGACTTAAAAGGCATAATTTCAGGAAAAGAAGGACGGTTATATTTCTCATATTATTATTCGATCTTATTTTAAACTACAATGAAGTGTGTT
>JAUILB010000070.1 GCA_030432815.1 Alphaproteobacteria bacterium
ATATTTTACATGCGGCGTTACGTAGCCAGCTAGGGGATCACTTGACACAGAAAGGTTCTTTGGTTGCGGCGGATAAGATGCGGTTTGATATTAGCCATTCAAAAGCCGTAACAGAAAATGAAATAGCAAAGGTTGAGGAAGAAGTTAATCGTATTATTCGGCAAAATACCGAAGTTACAACACGGTTGATGACTCCTGACGAGGCCATTAACGCAGGTGCGATGGCGTTATTTGGTGAAAAATACGGCGATGAGGTTCGCGTTGTGGCCATGGGAAAATCTGATGACGGTTCAGACTATTCAATTGAATTATGTGGTGGTACCCATGTTAGACGTACCGGGGATATAGGATATTTTAAAATTATTTCTGAAGGAGCGGTTTCTGCGGGTGTCAGACGCTTAGAAGTGCTCACAGGAAATGCGGCATGTGAATATTCGAAAGAGCAGCAATTATTACTTCTGGATACGGCGGCTGTTCTCAAATCTCCTGCTCATGAATTACCCCAACGACTTTCATCTTTATTGACTGAACGAAAGAAAATGGAAAAAGAAATAGCCGATCTTCAGAAGAAAATTGCATTGGGTGGCGGTGCCTCTTCATCGCAGGGGGATGGGATCCAAGACATAAATGGCATAAAATTTATTGGCCAGGTGCTTGACGGAATTCCGGCAAAGGAACTCCGTGGCCTTGCTGATGAGGCAAAGAAAAAAATTGGCAGCGGTATCATCGCCTATATTGCAGTTAACGATGGCAAAGCAGCTCTATTAACAGCAGTAACAGATGATTTAACGGAGAAATTCAGTGCTGTTGATCTTGTGCGAATTGGGTCTGCGGCTCTTGGCGGCAGTGGCGGTGGTGGCCGACCAGATATGGCACAGGCGGGTGGCCCGGACGGGAGTCATGCTCAGGAAGCAATTGATGCCATCATTGAAAAAATAGGGTAAACCATCAGGGAAAATTGGTATGTTTAAATGGATACACAAAAAAGCTTAAGACGGCACATATTTGAGGTCATAGAAATTGGTGCCGGCGGTCATCTGATTGGCAGAACTTTCGATATTTTTATGGTTTTGTTGATCTTACTCAATATTTGTGCTGTTGCCATTGAGACTGTAGAATCAATCGGTGCTGCTTATGCAACGGCGTTTCTTTATTTTGAAGTTTTTTCACTGATCATTTTTGTCATCGAATATTTATTACGTATCTGGACTGCTGTGGAATATCAGCCGGATGATAGTGAGCATAGCGACGGAAAATTCCGCTTAAATTTTATTTTTTCACCACTAATGATCGTTGATTTTATTGCTATCGCACCAACCATCCTGTTTTCATTTGCTGGTTTTGATTTTAGGTTCTTACGTGTTTTCAGGTTCTTACGCCTTTTCAAACTTATGCGTTATTCACCGGCACTTTCTTCACTGGCAAGCGTTTTTTATGAAGAACGCCGCGCATTAATTGCCACGTTGATCATTATGCTTGGTCTTGCCTTGTTTGCATCAAGCATCATGTATTATCTGGAACGGGCCGTGCAACCAGAAGCATTTGGAAATATTCCAAGCGCACTTTGGTGGGCATTTGCAACATTGACGACGGTGGGTTATGGGGACGTTGTGCCGCTAACTGCCGTAGGAAAAATTGTAGGTGCCATGATTATGATATTGGGTATTGGTGTATATGCGCTTCCGATCGGCATCATTGCATCCGGATTTGCCAATGAAATCCATCGACGTGATTTTGTTATCAGATGGGGGCTTGTTGCTAATTTACCATTGTTTCAGGGGTTAGACGCCAGCTTAATAAATACGATTGCAAAGAAGCTACGGTCTCAGATATCGGAATATGGGAAGCTGATCGCCTATGAGGGTGAAAATGCAGATAAACTTTATCTGATAGTGTCCGGACGCGTAAGAAGACATGATAAGGATGGTGAGTTTGTACTGGATAAAGGGGCATTTTTTGGCGCAAAGTCGCTGATGGCACGCTCTACATTTCAGGCAAATTATATCGCAAGCTCGAAAGTGCAGTTATTGATCCTAGAAGCATCTGATTTTCATCATATTCTAAATCATTATCCAGGCTTAAAGGAACGAATTGAAAGCAAATATGCAGAAGATTCACAGCCGGAGTTTGGTCAGATGGAAGTGGACGATTTGGAGCAATAAAAAAGGCGGGAACAAGCCCGCCTTTTTTATCTCAATTTCAGAAATGATTAGCTCATTTCTTTTTGAAGATTTTCATCAATCTTATCGAAGAATTGTTTTGATGTAAGCCAGTTCTGTTCAGGACCGACAAGTAAAGCCAGATCTTTTGTCATATCGCCTGCTTCTACTGTTTTTACACAAACGGTATCAAGCGCATCAGCAAAATTTCTTAGTTTATCATTGCCATCCAAATTGGCGCGATGGCGAAGACCACCTGTCCATGCATAAATGGATGCGATAGGGTTGGTTGATGTTTCCTCGCCTTGCTGGTGAAGTCTGTAGTGCCGGGTAACGGTGCCGTGGGCTGCTTCTGATTCAACCACTTTGCCATCCGGCGTCATTAGCCGTGAAGACATAAGACCAAGAGAACCAAAGCCCTGCGCAACAGTATCTGATTGCACGTCGCCATCATAGTTTTTACACGCCCAAACAAATTTACCATTCCATTTAAGTGCGCAGGCAACCATATCATCGATCAGACGATGTTCATAATGGATACCCGCAGCTTTAAACTGGTCAGCGAATTCATTTTCATATATTTCTTCAAACAAATCCTTAAAGCGACCGTCATAGGCCTTAAGGATTGTATTTTTTGTTGAAAGATATACGGGCCAACCTACATTTAGACCGTAATTCATGCTTGCACGTGCAAAGTCCCGAATGCTTTCATCCAGGTTATACATGGCCATAGCCACACCACTATCATTAAACTGGAAGACTTCATGTTCAATGGTTTCACCACCATCTTCAGGTTCAAACTTAATGGTAAGCTTGCCAGCACCGGGCACTCTAAAATCGGTTGCACGATATTGATCACCAAAGGCGTGACGACCAATAACAATCGGATCTGTCCAACCAGGTACAAGCCTTGGTACATTTGAACAGATAATAGGGCTACGGAACACTGTACCGCCAAGAATGTTACGGATAGTTCCATTTGGCGAACGCCACATTTTTTTAAGCCCGAATTCTTTAACACGCTCTTCATCAGGCGTGATAGTGGCGCATTTAACACCAACACCATGTTCGAGTATTGCGTGAGCACTATCGATAGTGATCTGGTCGTCTGTTTCATCTCTTTTCTGGATGCCGAGATCATAATAATGAAGATCAACATCAAGATAAGGATGGATAAGACGCTCTTTAATCCATGCCCAAATGATGCGTGTCATTTCGTCGCCATCTAGTTCAACGACGGGATTATCTACTTTAATCTTTGCCATGTTCTTCCTTTGTTATTTATTTCCTGATTTATGCGCGAAACGTACCACTTGATACTTCAACATGGAAGTCCTGAATAATAAAATATGTTAAAAAAGTGTATTTTTTGGATCAATTTTGGGTTCAGGAAGGCTTTTTAGGAGTGGCAACACTTCTTCTGGTTCATTTACAACATGAAAAAGATCGAAGGTACTCTGCGATGCAAATTCAAAATTAACAATGTTCCGTAAGAGTTTTAGGAGTGGAAGCCAGTAATTTTCATAATTTAACAATATTATTGGCTTGTCATGCAATCTAAGCTGCCGCCACGTGATGACTTCTATGGTTTCGTCCAGTGTTCCTATACTGCCAGGAAGGATTAAAAAAGCATCAGAATGATCAAACATCATTCTTTTTCTTTGATGCATATTGTCCACAACAGTGAGTTCTGTGATTTTGTGATGTGATTTTTCTATTTTATCCAGATGGGCGGGAATAATGCCATGTACCTCACCGCCATTTTCAATGACACTGGTTGCCAGTATACCCATCAGTCCGACATTGCCTCCGCCATATATGAGCCTAATCCGGTTTTGCCCGAGGATTTTACCGACTACCTTTGCAAGGTTTATGAAATTAGTGTTATTGCTTGTTCGTGATCCGCAATATACGCACAATGTTTTTATATCTGTCATTACTTAATCTTATAATTTAGCCACATATTTGACAAATTTTATTTATAAGACCAAACATGTGAGGGATATTTTAATAGAATAAATCTATTGGTGAAAAACACACTGGTATTTATATGGTTAAAGACTATATAAGTAGAATGTTAATGGTTAAATGCTTCATTTTTATGAAGTTGGATTGAAGAAATTGAGTGAATATCTGAATCATAGAAACAATAAACAAAGCTCAGGCCTTAAATTTAGTTTATCAATTCTTGCTATCGTCGCGATAAGTGCGGTTATCTGGGTGATTTTTTTAGCTGACGATGGTGCGGAAACTGATTTTACAGCCACTCCAGCAGATATATCGGCGGATAATACGGGAACTGCTGAAAATACAATCCCGCAAGCGCAACCGGTTATCATTCCGACATTTGATGTAGTTAGAATAAGCCGCAATGGTACAGGCGTAATTGCCGGACGTGCGGAGCCAAATAGTGATGTTGCCATTTTTGCAAAGGACAAACAGATAGGTTCAGCAATCGCCGATAGAAACGGTGAGTGGGTCCTTTTATTTGATGAACCGCTTCCCGTCGGACCAACAGAATTAAGCGTTATTTCAAAAACTCAATCAGATATTGAAATTGCATCCAATGATATTGTTATTGTTGCGGTTCCTGATCGTAACAGTGTTGATTTTAATCTTGATGAAACAGATGGTGTGGTTGCAATCTTAAGCCCCCGAACAGGAGTTGGGGCCAGTAGAGTTTTGCAAAGACCGGACAATGTTAATTTAACATCCGCAACACGGGGTCTTTCTCTTAGCACCATGGACTATACTGATGATGGCAATCCCGTATTAAGCGGAAATGCGGAAGCGGGCGCAAATATCAGGCTCTATCTTGATAATGAATATTTAGGTGAAGTTATATCTGGCGATGACGGCACTTGGCGTTATCAGATAAATCAAAAATTATCAGCCAGGGAATATGTACTTCGGCTTGACCAGCTGTTGCTTGATGGCAATGTGGAAGTTAGAATTTCACAGCCATTTAATCCATTTGTTGAACTGGATACAGGTCGGGCAACTGGTGATGTAATTGTCAAACCGGGTAATAGTTTATGGCATATCGCGAGAAAACTTTATGGTTCCGGTTACCATTATACTGTTATTTTTGGTGCCAATATGGATAGTATCGTTGACCCGGATCTGATATATCCTGGACAGCAGTTAAACCTTCCTCTCAATAATGTGCAGTAAATAGGTTTTTAAATTATACCGATTTTTTAAGCTGATATTGGTTTTCCTGTATATTTACTGACATGATTGATAAAGTCCTGTGCGATTAATCTGCCAAGTCCCCCAAGAAGTTCAGTGCGCCTGACAATATTTTCAGAGCTATAAGACAGAATTCCCAAATCGGCAGATAAAAGCAGAATGATTTTTTCTTCATTAGTGCTCTTTTTAACATTGCAATGCTTCACTAGTGTTGTTCTAAGGTCTTTATTTTATTTAAAATAATTCCTTCGTGCCTGTTAATTTCTGATACTATGGGATTGTTGTTAATATTGCGTAAACTGTAAAATTCGATATCGGTTACCACGATAATAATCATTGTATAAAGCATGACTGAAAAGGGTAGATTTAATGGCCAGTAACGAGGCGCAGGAAAAAGATGCGAATATAGAAGATAATGAAAGCGCTGAAAATCATCTGGCAACAGTGAAGGAACTTTGGCGGTATCTCTGGCCTTCGGATCGAAATGATTTGAAATTTCGTGTCGTTTTGGCGATGGCGTTCCTGGTTCTTGCCAAGGTTATTGGCGTATATGTTCCGTTTCTGTTTGCCGATGCGGTAGATGCCCTTGCAGGCGAAGAAAAGCCTGACGGTGCAATGATTGCTGTTGCGGTGCCAGTCGGACTGATATTCGGCTATGGAGCAGCCAGAGTGCTGACACAGGCTTTTGGTGAAATCAGGGACGCAATATTTGTACGCGTCGGGCAAAATGCCTTGAGAAATATAGCTTTAAATACGTTTCGCCATCTGCATCTGCTTTCATTAAGATTTCATCTTGAACGGCGTACCGGCGGACTGAGCAGGGTGATTGAACGGGCGACACGTGGCATTGATTTTTTACTCCGTTTTATGCTTTTTAACATTATTCCGACAATCATTGAAATAGGGATGATATCAACCATTTTCTGGGTAAAATTTGGTTTTCTTTATGCCCTTATCACTTTTATATGTCTCTGCAGTTACATTTATTTCACCATCGCAGTAACTGAATGGCGACTTAAATATCGCCGTGAAATGAATAAACAGGATACAAAAGCAAATGGCCGGGCTATCGACAGCTTGATTAACTTTGAGACGGTAAAATATTTCACCAGTGAAGACCACGAAGCGCTTAGATATGATAAATCATTAAAAAATTATGCAATTGCTGCGGAACGTAGCCAGTTGTCACTTACATTACTTAATGTAGGGCAGGGATTTATTATTTCAGGTGGTCTGATTGCCGTTTTGCTGATGGGTGCAAACGGTGTTGCTGATGGCAGGTTCACCATCGGGGAATTTGTTTTGATCAATTCACTCCTCATACAGATTTATATCCCACTGAATTTCCTGGGTTTTGTGTACCGTGAAATCAAACAGGCACTCGTGGACATGGAAAAAATGTTTATGCTGATCGCTAAAAATCCGGAAATTAAAGATAAGGAAGGTGCAGAAGATCTGAAAATTACCGATGGGGAAATCGAATTTGATAATGTGTGTTTTCATTATAATGAAGATCGGGGCATATTAAAAAATGTATCTTTTAAGGTAAAGGGTGGAACGACAACTGCAGTGGTAGGCTCTAGTGGGGCCGGTAAATCAACCATTTCAAGAATTTTGTTTCGATTTTATGATATATCCGATGGTTCCGTGAAAATAGATGGACAGGATATAAGAGATGTACGGCAACGCAGCCTCAGAAAAGAAATAGGCGTCGTCCCGCAGGACACGGTACTTTTTAATGATAGTATAAAATATAATATTTCATATGGCCGCCATGATGCGACAGATGAAGAAATTTATGAGGCAGCAAAACTTGCCAAAATTCATGATTTTATCCTCACTTTGCCGGATGGCTATGATACGGAAGTAGGGGAACGGGGGCTTAAGTTATCGGGTGGTGAAAAACAACGTGTAGCCATAGCAAGAACCATTCTTAAGAATCCGGCGATATTGCTACTGGATGAAGCAACATCTGCATTGGATAGCCATACCGAGCGGGATATTCAGGGGTCACTTGAAAAAATATCACAACAAAGGACAGCAATCGTAATCGCACACCGGCTTTCAACAATAATAAATGTAAATGAAATTTTGGTGCTGGATAAAGGTGAAATTGCTGAGCGGGGAAATCATTCAGTGTTAATTGAAAAGCGAGGCTTATATTATCAAATGTGGCAAAAACAACAACAGCTTGACGAAGCCCAGAGAAGGCTTGTTGAACTTGAAAAAAATGACGAGAATGCTTGCATAATAGAGGCGTAACGATTATCGATAAGCTTATATGACAATGAATTAGGAATTAAGGACGCATCATGGAAACCATTATGTCGGTTTTTGTACCAGTCCATAAAGACGGACGGCTATATGTCTTTATTTTTGGTATTGTAACTTTGTTAGTTTATATGGTTACCCAATGGCAGCCATTCTTTTGGATCGGTCTTTTGCTGACAGCGTGGTGTGCTTACTTCTTCCGCGACCCGGACCGTGTGACGCCACAAAAAGAAGGGTTAATCATTGCCCCTGCTGATGGTGTTGTTCAATCTGTAAAAGAATCTGTTCCACCTGTAGAGCTTGATATGGGTAGTGAGCAATGTACAAGGGTCAGCATTTTTATGAATGTTTTTGATGTTCATATAAACCGTATCCCTGCTGATGGAAAGATTGTCCGTCAGGCTTATACGACAGGAAAATTTTTAAACGCCTCATTGGAAAAAGCATGTGAAGATAATGAAAGACATGCGATTCTGATGGAAACCACATCGGGTAATAAGATTGCCTTTGTGCAGATTGCCGGGCTTGTTGCAAAGCGTATTAAATGTTGGGTCAGGGATGGTGATGAAATGAAGGCAGGGCAGCGCTTTGGACTTATTCAATTCGGCAGTCGGGTGGATGTTTATCTTCCTAAGGGCGTAAATTCCCTTGTTGCGGTTGGACAGCGCGCGATAGCCGGTGAAACTGTTATCGCAAATGAAAAAGGCCGTGAAAAGCAGCGTGAAGGCGAAATCAGGAATTAAAATGGTTAAAAAAAACCGCTTTCATATACCGGTAAGAAGCCTTGCACCTAATGCGATAACGGTTCTTGCGCTGTGTGCGGGAATGTTCGGGGTACGCTTTGCGTATCTAGAACAGTGGGAATCAGCGGTTACGGCTATACTTATTGCAGGTGTGTTTGATGGTCTTGATGGCAGTGTTGCACGCCTATTAAAAGGCACCAGCCGGTTCGGTGCTGAACTTGACAGTTTATCAGACGTTATCAGTTTTGGTGTTGCGCCGGCATTGATCACTTATATGTGGGTGTTAAGTGATGTGCGCGGTTTTGGTTGGCTGATGTCACTCGTGTTCGTCATTAGTATGGCTCTTCGTTTGGCCCGTTTTAATACTGTAATGAAAGATGATGAGTTAGGTGCAGAGGTTAAAGCAGGTTATTACACAGGTATTCCCGCTCCGGCATCCGCGGCACTGGCACTTTGGCCAATGATACTTTCATTTGAATTTAATTATGCATTTCTGACTGATCCGAAATTATATTGTGGTTATATGGTGCTGTTATGCATTCTGACTGTCAGCCGGATACCAACTTTTTCACTTAAAAGTCTGAAAATCCACAAGGAGCATGTCATTTTTGTATTGCTTGGTGTTGCTGTTCTTGCGTCGTTATTAATCACTGATTTATGGCTTACAATGTCAGTAGTTGGAATGATTTATGTGATTTCCATTCCTGTACTGGCATTAATTGCACTGCGTAAGGATTAACGTTATTCAGCTAATTGCGGGTTAGTCCCGCCTGCGAGTGGCTTAAGGTTTGAATCTCTGTATTTCTTGGACAGTTTGACCCTGGCTGCTAACATACATGGCGTCAGGAGCAGGGTAAGTATTGTCGCAAACAGCAGGCCAAATGACACTGCAATTGCAAGATCAACCCAGAAAGAACCTGACGGGTCACCAATATCGACGCTACGGTTTGCGAAATCAATATTGACCATAAAAACCATAGGAAGCAAACCTACCACAGTTGTGATCGTAGTCAGCATTACGGGGCGCAATCGCTGCGCAACAGTTTGTGTGATTGCCTGATAGGCATCGATGCCAGATTCTTTCAGCCGCGCATAAGTATCAATAAGCACGATGTTGTTGTTAACCACAATACCGGCAAGCGATATAATGCCAACCCCTGTCATAATGGTTTGAAACGTTCTTCCGGTTATCATAATGCCCAGTAGGACACCCGCGGTTGAAAGAAGCACCGCCAGAAGAATGAGGCCGGAATGATAGAAACTGTTAAATTGTGTAACCAGTATAAGCGCCATTAGGAAAAGTGCCATTCCAAATGCTTTGGATAAAAAGGCTTGTGATTCCTGCTGCTCTTCATCAGTGCCGGCGAACTTGATTTCAACACGCGGATCAAAATTCTGCTCGGCAATCCATGCGCCGATAGCATTTGAAATATTCGTTCTTTGTGTAATGTCTTCAACATTAGCACGAATTTTATAAGCAGTTTTGGTGTCTATTCTTTCAACGGTGCTAATTTGCTGCTTTGCCACACGCTTAACAAAATTGCTAATAGGGACAAGCCCCTCTCTGGTTTGTACCCGTACTTCATCAAGCTGTGTAATGTTGCGGTACTCTTCCGGAAAACGCACACGTATGTCTACTTCATCATCGGCATCATCTGGGCGGTATTCACTTACCTTAATCCCATTGGTGACCAGCTGAATAACACTTCCAACATTGGCGATATCAGTTCCGAAGAAGCCAGCAAGGGCGCGGTCAACTTCGAGTTCCCATTGAATACCAGGAAGGGGGAGAGTATTTTCAAGGTCTGCAAGGCCTTCAACTTCATTCTCCATATGATTGTAAACTGCCGTAACCACTGGAATAAGCTGGTCAGCACTTTCGCCCTTAAATTCCATCTGGATATCTTTACCTTGGACTGGACCCTGTGCTGGTTTTACCACTTCAACAATAATTCCCGGAATATCCGCTGTAGCAGCCCGGAAATCAGCAATTATTTTATTAACATTAGTGCCGTTTGCCTTCCTTTGTTCCCAATCAACAAAATTGATGAATAAAGTACCTATCGTGTCTTCGGCTTTATTATTTGAACTATCGTTTCTGGCCGTTGTAGTTGACTGAAAATTTTCAATATTTGGGTTATTTTTAACCCTATCGGTTACCTGCTGTACCAGATAATCTTTTTCATCAAGTGACAGGTTTCCGCGTGCATGTACATTAATCTGGATATTTTCAGGATCCATTTCGGGGAAAAACTGCACGGGTGTTCCGGATGTTGCGAAAGCGAATATAATTACAAATATGATAGCAAATATAGCCGCGATAAAACGCATTGGACGCCGGATAAGACGATCAACCAGACGTACATATTTTCCGGTAAAGCCCTCAAGCTCATTTGGATCAAAATTGCCAGCTGCCATATGGGCAACATTTCCACCTGCATCATCCGCTTTTTTTCCTATCATTGCACCAAGTGTAGGCATAAAGATTAATGCCATGAGGAATGATGATGAAAGTGTAAATATTAATGTAAGTGGCAAATAACCCATAAACTCACCGGGGATGCCTGGCCAGAATAGCAAGGGCAGGAAGGCCGCTAGTGTAGTTGCTGTAGAGGCAAGAATAGGCCACGCCATCCGCTGCGCTGCAAGCTTATAGGCCTCTTTTTTGACTAAACCTTCTTGCATTTTACGGTCAGCATATTCTGTCACAACAATAGCGCCGTCCACAAGCAGACCAACAGACAGTATCAGTCCGAACATGACCACCTGATTGATACTCATGCCCATAAAATTCATCAGGAATATTGAAAGAAGAAAAGATCCGGGGATTGAAACAGCAACAAGTAATGCGGTTCTTTCACCCAGCGCAACAA
>JAUILB010000405.1 GCA_030432815.1 Alphaproteobacteria bacterium
AAGCATGGGCAAAACGGGCATAACCACTCAAAAACGTATCCGTACCAAACATGATGGTCGCATTGGTATCATAGACAAGTTCCGGTACAATCCGGTAATGGAGCGGTGATGGATAAAGAAATATTCTAAGGCCGGAAAGTATTGGGAGTAGAAGACCACCGGTCAGGCCGAATGAATGAAAAATCGGTAACGCATTAAAGACACGATCGCTGGGTGTAAAATCCACCCGCGCACTAAGCTGATAACGGTTTGACTGAATATTCAAATGACTGAGTACTACACCCTTCGGTGTTCCTTCCGATCCGGATGTAAAAAGCACGACCGCTTCATCGTCAGGTTTTGGGGTATCTGCCACATGGTTATGAACAAAATGAGGAAAACATACTGCAAATAATCCAAATAACTTATCCGAAAGGCCAATCTTTTCACGAATATCTTCCAGATAGACAATATCCGCATGTTCAGAAAGTGCCTTCGCCGCATCATCAAGACCGCCTAGTTCAATAAATCTTTTAGAGGTAAGAATTGTTTTTATTTGAGCCGCTTTGCAGGCAGCAATCATGTTGCCCGGCCCCGTTGAAAAATTAAGCATTGCCGGAACACGCCCAAAGGCAAGCAACGCAAAAAAGGTCACAACACCGCCAATTGAATTTGGTAGAAGAACACCAACCCGTTCTTTGTTTTTTGTAATAGCAGCAATTTTTCTGCCCATGACAAAACTTCCAAGGATAAGTTTTCTATAATTCAGTGGTGCCCTTTCGACATCTTCGAGAATGATGGTTTTAGGCCCATGCATTTTTTTGGCATCAATAAGCGCGTGAAAAAGTGTACGTTCCTTATTACTGGTATTAAAGATTACATTGGACATCACGTCATAAAGTTCCCGGCCAATCCAGGCCCGACGTTCACGTGCGCTCATGCCGTCCGGCACATCAAAATAAACCGGTTCCTGAATATTTAATGTAATCTTGGTAAACCAGCGTTGCCGGACAATGCCCTTAAGTCTTGAAAATATTGTTCTGTCAGCACCATCGATACGTATCGGAAGAAGTGGTGCTTCTGCAAGATATGCTATTGTGCCCGGACCTTCGTATACTTTCATCAAAGCCCCTGTCATCGTGATACGCCCTTCCGGAAAAATCACGCACCTGCGACCTTTTTGAACCGTCTTCACCATGGTTTTTGTTGCCATAGGATTGGTTGGATCAACCGGAAGCAAATCGAAAAAAGCAAATGCGGGCTTTACCCACCATTTTTTGGCAATATTTGTGTTGATGGCAAAGTTAAGACGATCCGGCAAAAATGCCCCAAGCAAAAGCCCATCAAGAAATGATGAATGATTGGCGATGATCACTGTTTTTTTGCCTGCCTTCCGATAATTTTCCAGACCCGTTATTTCGACACGGTAAAATAGTCTTAAAATAGCCCGTATTATCGACTGTATAAGATCCTGCGGCAGCAGCTGACAGATATAAATTGCAACAAACCCATTTAAGACTGCTATCGTCAGAAAAACTTCAGGAATGGTAAAACCGTTTTGGAGCAAAAGCATTGCACCAAGTGCTGACATCACCATGAAAAGTGAGTTCATGATATTACAGGCGGCAATGATCCTTGATCTTTCCTCTTTTTCGCTTTCTGTCTGCATAATCGCGTAAAGCGGAACAATGTAAATACCACCGGATATGGCAATCCCAAACAAATCTATCAGTACGCGCCAATTTTGCGGGTGCGCCAGAAATTCTTCCACACCAATGAGTGATACAGATGCAACAGAAGCAACAGAGGAGCTTGCAAAATAAAGATCAACGCTAAATACCGTCATAAACAGAGCAGCTAGGGGAACAAACCGCGCCGTCACCATTCCTTTGACCAGTTTATTACAAATCATTGACCCAAGACCAATACCGATGGAAAAACTGCAAAGCATAAGTATCACAACCGATTCATTCGCATTCAGAACAATGCTGCCAAATGTGGAAAACTGCGCCAGATAAGTGGCCCCATAAAGCCAGAACCAGGAAATACCAAGTATTGCGAGAAAGACCCGCTTTTTTGCCTTAGCCTTGTCGAGGATGTTTAA
>JAUILB010000071.1 GCA_030432815.1 Alphaproteobacteria bacterium
TTTAACTTCAGGGCGCCCTCCATCGCGATCGGATATTCAAGCCCCCGAGCCAGATAAATCACGTCACGCGCTTTGGCGACCTCAATGGCAAGCTCCTTAATGGCCTCTTCATGATTAAGGACATCTGCCATGCGCGCCGGCACTTCGGAAAGCGCCACACACAGGCGTGTTTCTTCCGCTGCATCAATGGTGCCGCGTGCTTTGGCATGGGCAATGGAAAAACAGGCCAGCACCGCAAGCTGGCAGGTAAAGGCCTTGGTCGATGCAACCCCCACTTCGGGCCCCGCATGTGTATGAAGCACAACGTCACTTTCCCGTTCCATTGAGCTTTGCGCCACATTCAGGATCGACAGGATATGTTGACCCTCCGCCTTGGCATACCTAAGGGCGGCAAGGGTATCCGCCGTTTCGCCGGACTGGGAAATAAATATCGAAAGCCCCCCTTTGGACATGACCGGTTCGCGGTAACGAAATTCTGATGCAATATCCACATCAACCTGTATGCGGCCCACCTGTTCAAGCCAGTATTTCGCGACCATCGCCGCGTAATAGGATGTCCCGCAGGCAATAATGGTAACACGGTCGATCGCCGACAGATCAAATGGCATATCCGGCAGTTCAACCTGCCCCTTAAGCGGATCAATCAGCGTTCCGATTGTTTGCCCGACGACCATGGGCTGCTCATATATTTCCTTCATCATGAAGTGGTTATAATTGCCCTTGTCAATATTGCCGCTTGCGGCGTCCACTTTGTGGATTTCACGGTCAACCGCGTTGCCATGTTCATCATAAACCTGTGCGGAATTCTTGCTTATTTCCACCCGGTCACCTTCATCAAGATAGGCAATTTTATTGGTAAGATGGGAAAGCGCGATAGCGTCCGATCCCAGATACATTTCAACACCGTCACGTTCATCCGTTCCGTAACCCAGCACAAGCGGGCTACCGCGCCGTGCCCCGATCATCAGATCTTCTTCCCCGTCAAATATAATCGCCAGCGCAAATGCACCTTCAAGTTCCTTAAGCGCGGCAGCGGCGGCATCCCGCGGGGACATTCCCTGATCCAGATAATCTGTGATCAGGTGCACAATAGTTTCCGTATCGGTTTCCGTATTAAATTTATGCCCTTTGGCGCTTAAACTTTCACGAAGTTCGCGGAAATTTTCAATGATCCCGTTATGAACTACAGCAACTTTTTCGGATGCATGTGGATGGGCATTGTCAACTGTTGGCTCCCCGTGGGTGGCCCAGCGTGTATGGCCGATACCGATAAGCCCCGGAAGCGGGACATTTTCATTTTCCTTAACCAGGTTAACAAGTTTCCCCTGCGCACGGCGGCGGCTTATATTTTTACCGTTATGAAGCGTTGCGATACCCGCGCTGTCATATCCGCGATATTCAAGACGCTTTAATCCTTCAATCAGTCGGTCGGCAACATCATAATTGCTGATAATCCCAATAATCCCGCACATTGTTGTTAGCCCTTTTTATTTTTCTTATTTTGCTGATTGGTGCGGAAATTTGACGCCCAACCCCCAAGCGCGCGTTGCTTGCCGCGTGCAATGGCAAGCGCATCTGCCTCTACCGCCATTGTCACAACACTTCCTGCCCCGACAATTGCACCGTCACCAATGGTAACCGGTGCAACAAGCGCACTGTTTGACCCGATGAAGGCCCCTTCTCCGATATCCGTGTGATATTTGAAATAACCATCATAGTTACAGGTAATGGTTCCTGCACCGATATTGGCATTTTTACCAACCCTTGCATCACCAACATAGCTCAGATGATTTACTTTTGCCCCGTCTTCGATTTCCGCTTTTTTAATTTCCACGAAATTTCCAACTTTGACACCTTTTCCTAGCTCTGCTGCCGGGCGAAGCCGTGCAAACGGCCCGATAGAAGAGCCACTGCCAATAGTTGCCCCTTCTATATGGCAGAACGGGTGAATGGTCACATTATCAGCAACCCGGCATCCCGGCCCAAAAACCACATTTGGGCCGATTGTCACATCACGGCCGATTATCGTATCATATGAAAAATAGATGGTTTCAGGATCAACAAGCGTTACGCCTTCTGCCATGAAATATTGTCTGCGATTATTCTGAAAAACCGCTTCAGCTTCCGCCAGTTCGCCGCGGCTGTTGATACCCATCACTTCCTGCTCGTCGGCTTCAACAACGGCGCAGCTTAGGCCTTTCTTATTTGCGATTTCCACAACATCGGTAAGGTAAAATTCTTTTGCCGCATTATTATCATCAAGCGCATCCAAGAGATCAAACATATGTTCGCCAGTCATCAACATTATACCGCTGTTACATAACGTGATGGCGCGTTCTTCATCATTTGCATCTTTAAATTCAATGATCGCATCAAGATTACCATTATCATTTACCTTTAAACGGCCATATGCTTTGGTATCTTTTGTGCGAAAGCCCAGAACAACAACCGCAGCACCGGTTTCTTCGCGCGTATCAATCATTTTTTGCATTGTTGCTTCGGCAATTAACGGCACATCACCATAAAGAATTAAAACATCACCATTAAACCCTTTAAGCAGGTCTTTGGTCATCTGTACGGCATGCCCGGTACCAAGCTGTGGTTCCTGCACCACGATATCAGCTATACGACCTACAGACGCTTCAACCTGTTCTTTATCTGCACCGGCAACAATGATTTTTTTGGTCGGGTTAAGTGGTGCAACAGTATCCATCAAATGGTGCAGCATGGGATGCCCACCAAGTGGATGAAGTACTTTGTGTGTTGCGGATTTCATTCTTGTGCCTTTTCCTGCCGCAAGAATGACGATTGCAAGATCAGAATCATTCATATTTATTATTATTTCCTATTATTTTCCAAATACTCTGACTATTTTCGCGACTATGACTTCCTAATTTGACAACATAATGTCATAAGATTAATCAATACTGAATAACTAACCTCCATTAATACTATACAGGCTTTAAATTTATATTAAAAAACAGGCGTATTGAATGCTAAATAATAAACCAAGTGCAATTCTTTTTGACCTTGACGGAACCATTGCCGATACGGCGCTTGATCTGTCAGCTACCCTTAATCACCTGCTAAAGGTAGCGGGACGCGATACTATCGATCATTCGCTTGTCCGTCATATGGTTGGACAAGGCGCCAAAGCACTTCTTATGAAAGGGTTCGCCCATACGGGTGATGAGCCGGATGAAGCAGAACTAGAAGCACTATTCGGTCAGTATTTAGAATATTATTTAGAGCATATTGCTGATCAAACAGTTCTTTTTCCAGGAGTAACTCAGGTACTTGAAACATTAAAAACGCAGGGTATCCCGCTTGCGATTTGCACAAACAAGAATATAGAGCTCACCCATGCGCTGCTTAAGGAATTAAAAATCGACCATTTATTCTCAGAGGTTACCTGCGGTGACAGCTTTACCTTTAAAAAGCCGGATCCAAGACATCTTATTGCCACCTGTGAATTGATGGATGCTGATCCTGAAAATGCCATTATGGTCGGCGATAGTATTAATGATATTCAAGCCGGAAATGCAGCGGATATGATAACTGTTGGCGTGACATTCGGTTATACGGAAAAACCGGTGCAGGAATTTGGACCGAATATTGTTATCGATCATTTTGATGACTTCTTCGATGCACTGAATAGTGCCTAGGCCTCGCCTTTTATCCTCATAATCATTTTAGTCGATAAATGCTTTGCAAGCATAAAGGGCGGCATACGTAGCCAGTGTGACCTTATATAAAGCCCATTCATTGAAAGCCAGCGGCTGAGCCCCGTTGAACCAAGCGTTGGTGATATAACCCCTGGTACCATCCAATCCATTAAAATCCTTATCAGACCGTTGGGTGCATATTGATCGATATTCTTCATGACACGTGCCGGAATATTGGTTCCCATTATCATTTTGCAGTAACGCAGTGCATAATAGAGCGCCCTGGTAAATCCAAGTTCTACTGCCCGGGGAACAAGAGCATCCCAGAATTTTTGATCTTTTCCAAATTCTTCAAACATATCATGCTGTTCCAGAAGATTTCGAAGGCTCGACCTGACTTCCCCATCCTGCCAAAGATGGACGACACTATGCAGGACAATATCCACATTACTAAATGTATAAAAACCACCAACACTTGGGACGGCAGCATCCACAAGTTTTGTCATATCCGGATAAACCCGGCTAGTGACTGGCAGGATGCTGTGATGGACATCAATGCTGATCTGTCTATCCGGATGGACAAGGGGCGGAAGTTCATGGGAATATTCCCGGTAAAATTTCTGATCATAGTCATTTTCGACATGATGTTCCCATCCATGACGAAGAAATTTGTCTTCTGCAAAATCGATCTTGTTTTTTTCCACCAAAATATCGAGATCGACACTCAACCGCCCACGCGTGCATTTAAGCTCTTTAGCAATATAAGCAGCACCCTTTAAAAGGATTACTTTATAATCTTCGCCTACGAGCGCCCGTTTAACCCGGTTCATTTCCCAGCGGATCATGCGCTGGGATGACCTACTGCTATAATCATAGGATTTAAATATATTTTGCACCTTTAGTGGAAGTTTTTCTTTAATTCCAATATGTTCAGCATCCGCTGATAAGCGTCCGGCCAGATTTGAAATCTTAGCTTCCCTTAATAATTCATTCCATTCGCCCACGCCTAAATTTTCCATAAGATTGGGATTTTTAAGCACACGGATAAGAATATTTCTTTCTGTTATCGGATTAGCCATTGCCGTCTCCGACAAATTCTTCGACCAGCTTCACCGCATCATCAAGTGTGGGATAAACAATTTCACAAACTCTGGCGTTATCTATAAGGTTGGAAATTGCGTGAAATGCATCCGCACCAATATCACCATAATTGGCAGAGGACATAACAGTGCGGAAAAAAGCCATCGTTTTTGTAATCGGCCTGATTTCTGGTTTCGACGCTGGATCAAATATGGGAAGGATTACAATATTCGGCTTGGTACGCTCATGCATCGCATTGATGGATTGAGTGGTCGGGCGCATATAACAAATTGTTCCCTTTGGAGTACCTTCAAATTCTTCTGTGAAATAATCCAGATGGTTTTCATGGCTTTGTGCCACCCAGTTCTTCATGACGGGTATGGACTCATTTTTTAGAGAAACAGCACGCGGATACGGGACAAGTTCCTCGCTTTCAAGATCCAAAAGACCAAATTCATCCGAATGAAGCTGCCAACCCCGATAAGAAAGGCCAGCTGCCAGCGTACTTTTACCACTACCGGATGCAGCCGGCATGATCAGCCCCACACCGTCTTTTGCAACAACCCCGGCATGGAACATTAAATACTGCTTACATGCGGATGCCACCTGCCAGTTAAGCCCCATTTCCAGACTTACCATCCCCATGCTGGCGGGAAGCGGGATAAATTCCTCATTCATTCCAACATCAACAAATGCCTGTGGTCGCATATACTTACGGTAAAAATTGCGCCCGTAAATGTGAATATAGTTATCGTGAATTACCGGATCATTATAGAAAGGATACTCTCTATAAATTTTAATGAACTCATCGCGAATGTTTTTAAATTCAAGCTTAACATTAACCGTAAAAGGCCCTATTTCAAGCTGCGCCCCCGAAGTCGACAGTTTTGTATCAAGCTCTTCATCATCAAATGCGGCTAATTTGTTTTTATGAAATTTGCTTAGAACTTTCATTTTAAGACAGGCTCAATCAGGCCCATGGTATCAAAGCCATTGACCGTTTCAACAATTTGTTCTTTTGTTTGTGGATCAATTTTTGTTTCAAGAATTTTTTCAAATTCAAAAAAAAGGGAATTTAAATTTTTGGGACCATCTTCATAAAGTGCGAGTAATTCACGGGCGAAGTCATTTAAAACCTGCGTATGACCACTGCGTGGGTCGTAAACAATGCTGGCATCATCCCATTCGGACCAAATAAAACCGGCTGCACTCGGTACCCGATATACAGCCGTTTTATCAAACAGAATACTTTTAGATTTGTCCGCCAATTACCTTCGCCTGAATAATTAAATACCCTCGGGTTATATCAACTAATCAAAAGAGGTGCAACGCCATCTTATGACTGTAAGACGGCATCACGTATTGGATGTTTATACCCGGTTACTTGATTTGGCGAAATTGTTAAACCCAATTGAGCTTACGCAGGAAAAACCAAACCTGTTATTATTCGGATCAGATAAAAACTGCCAATGTTGTGGTGATGCATTAAATGGCTCAAGTGTTGTGCCTTCCGGATAATCAAGCTCAAGATCTTCAGCTAAAATCTCTGTTTTATATTGCCCGTTATGCGGGACCGCTACTCTTCCACCATTCATTGGTATCTGCAGCATGCGGGCACGGCTATCGTTACCTTGCGCTATTTCAATTAGCTGAATAACACATAGCCCTGCTGAATCAGCATGTGCAAGTGGAATTCCACCATGCAGTGTCATGGCAATAGGTGCGGCGACAGCACCGGCTTTAAGCAGACTACGTCTGTGTAGACGTTTTTTTAAACCTTCTGCTTCTTTTACTTCGGTTTCATTTACTTTGGTCATACTATTCACCTATTTAAATACTCTGCCTGAATATTTCACTCTTGCGGCAGTTACCGTTAACTAAATTCCCTTAACAAAATGCAATAATCATGCCAATATAATTTAACTGTTTATTTTCAATATACTAACACACAAAAATTCCATAATACATACACATACTGTAAAGAGGTTTAACAGCAATCCCATTTTGGGACAGAACTGTTAAACATTTATGTCATTATCGACAAATCACTAAACATCCGTTAGCATGCCTCTTTCTTTTCATAAAAACATTTACATATTAAGATAATATAAAAATTATGACCCAAATTATAAAAAAAATCATATTTTTGGCTCCTCTTCTAATTATTGTCGGTTATTTACTCTTTTTTGACCTCATTATCTGGTATTTTGCTTTAATGATTGTCGGTGCTGCTTTGTTTGCATTATTTGCAAATCATACATCACCTGCATTACCCAGCGAAACTGGTGCAATTAGTCTGAATGACCAACCTGTACTATTTGTTAATATCCTTGAGAACCTTACAGATCCGCTTTTATTCCTAAATAAAAACGAAACAATTTTGCTTGCAAACAAGTCTGCCACCAAAATGTTTGGTACCGACATCATCAATCAGAAAATTTCAGATATTCTTTTTGATAGCGATGCATTATCTGCGATAAGCAAAGCTATTGAAACTGGGAAGTCCGATACTGTGGAATTTGCTATTATTCAGCCAAGACCCAAAAGTTATCTGCTCAGAATTCATGTGCATGAGAAAATTGCCACTGGTTTTGCCGAAGATCCAACTTACAATAGAACGCTGCTCCTTACCATTTATGATATAACCAGTATACGCGAAGCAGAACGCATGAGAGTAGACTTTGTTGCAAATGTCAGCCATGAACTTCGCACACCACTTGCATCTATTTTAGGATTCGTAGAAACCCTTCAAGGGCCCGCTAAAAATGATCAACAGGCTTCCGTCAGATTTCTTAAAATTATGCAGGACGAAGCAAGCCGAATGTTACGGTTAATTGAAGACCTCCTTTCTTTAAGTCATATTGAAAGGGATGCTCATATCCCGCCAGATGAAAAAATATCCTTAAACAAAATTATCGATAGTGTGATCGAAACCCTGAATATAAGACTTGCTGAAAGAAACATGACAACAAGTTTTACGCACAAGGATTATGCTGACTTAATAACTGGAGACCGTGACCAGCTTACGCAGGTATTTCAAAATTTAATTGATAATGCTATCAAATACGGAGCGGAAAACAGCAACATTGAAATCGAAATTGATAAACATACCAGTAACGAAAACGGTAAAAAATTTATAAAAATATCCGTTAAAAATTATGGTGCGGGAATAGCACCGGAGCATATAGCAAGATTAACCGAAAGATTTTACCGCGTGGATACGGCAAGGTCACGAAGTCTGGGTGGAACCGGGCTTGGTCTAGCTATCGTAAAACATATCATTCAAAGACACGAAGGAAAATTATCTTTTGAAAGTGAAGTAGGTAAATATACGCTTGCAACAATCATGCTACCCATGCAGACATAAAAATAGTATGATGTCATATAAATGTAACAAATAAGTGCAATATACTACCTAACAAGAACAAAATTGTTGTGTGAAATAGATGTCTGCAAAAATTCTTTTAGTCGAAGACGACCCCAGTCTTACAGAACTAATATGTTATAATCTTCAGCAGGAAGGTTTCGAAGTTTTAGTCGAAATGGATGGTGAAGAAGGCCTTATGAGTGCTCAAGCCAATACACCTGATCTCATATTGCTTGACTGGATGCTACCTAACCTTTCCGGAATTGAAATTTGTCGTCGCATACGGCGCGATAAGACAACCCAGAATATTCCTGTAATTATGTTAACAGCAAGAAGCGAAGAAAATGATCGTATACGAGGCCTTGATACAGGTGCTGACGACTATATTACAAAACCATTCTCTCCTAAAGAGCTTACAGCTCGTATTAAAGCAATATTCCGTCGCATTAGGCCAGCACTTAGCGATCAAAAACTTGAATATGGAGGGATCGAAATGGATCTTTCCACAAGGAAAGTCCAAAGGGACGGAAGCTCCATACATTTAGGCCCTACAGAGTTTAATATACTTAAATTTCTTATGGAAAATCCGCTTCGTGTTTTTTCACGCGAGCAGTTACTCGACATGGTCTGGGGAAATGATATTTACGTTGAAACCAGAACAATTGACGTTCATATAAGGCGGTTGCGTAAAGCTCTGAACGAAGGAAATAAGCCAAATATCATTCGTACAGTAAGATCCGCAGGATATTCACTGGACCAAAATATATAAATATTCTATATATTTTTACTTTATTTTCAATTACTTAAAGTTTTTTCTTAAAGTACATTCAAGATTCGCTTGCAATTTTTCCACGCTTCATTATGGTTAATTTGCGTTAATGAATATAGTTAACGAAAATTAACCACTATAACCACCTGATATATATAGTGTTTTAATAAAAGATTGGGCTTTGATTTAACATAGTTAATGTAAAATTAACCATTAAGGTTAATTATTTTAGATTAAGTACAAAAGATAAAGTGTTAAAATATGGAATTTAACATGACCGATCATAAACCTAACATGGGAACTGTCCAAGCTGATAAATTTTCAGCCAGGATGTCTGTTTTTGCCTGGATTATTTGTGCTGTATTGGGCTGGGCCCTCGCATTTACATCATTTAATACGATAACCGGTAGCAACGATGAAGCAACAATAACTGCGCAGAATGAACCAAGTGCAGAAGATGCCGCAAATATGGAACAAATATTACCTGCAGCCGGAAATAATCAGGAAAATTAAGGATTATCCTAAAGACCTTGAAATAAATGGGCCGAGAAAATTCGCCACAGACAGCGGCAATTTTCGCCAGGTTTTTATCATTAATTGATATTTGGGATTTAACGGATTTACTTCAGGTATTTCATTACCTTCACGAAGATAGTATTCATATTCAAGTGGTGTTGGCTCAAAGCCCCAATTCTTTTTGAAGCTGAAAGCACCTGTTCCATTTTTACTGCGCCCGAAATCAAAGATTTTTGAACCTCTTGAACTGACCGCGTGTTCCATCACAGACCAATACATAAAATCATTGGCGGCATATTTCCTTGCCAGTACACCACCACCACCATAATAAGGAATAATTTCATCTTTAAAGTAAAAACTCATGACGGCTGAGATAGCTTCACCCTTATCAGTACAGATAATCAAATTTTCACAGTTACCCCCGAACTCTTGCTTTAATCCCTGAAACAGTGCTTTGGGAAAAACAGGTGTACCAAGGTTTCTGACACTTGTTGCATATAGATGATATAAACGGTCAACATTGTCATCAATTTCGTATTTAAGGCCTAATTTAATACCTTTTCGCACCATCGCGCGCTGTTTTCTCGGGATTGCGAGCATGTTTTCTTCATTATCACTGCTCAATTCTTTGCGAAACGTTGAATAGGTTTCTGCTTTCAGTGGCCAATCAGTATGTGAGCGTTCCATTTGCCGGTATTCCAATGCAGAAACACCAATATTGTCAGCAATTTTTTTTGCTTCTTCATCAAGCAGTTTTAAAACTTCCTGATTATCATATAGTGGCCCACCACCAACTGCAAAAGCCACAGAAACCAGAGAGTTACCAAAAAGTTTGCTTTTGACATGAATAAGGGGGAGCACCCCCACAATCGCTCCTTCTTTTTGCACATAGATATAATACGGATCATGCCCCATACTATTGCAAACAGCCCTTCCCCAAGCCGTTAACTGAAACACATTGGATTTTTCATGTTCAAGAATATATGCGTCCCAGGGTTCATATTCCCCATTAATATTAAGATAATAAAGCTGATACACGTCAGACGCTCCCCTTAAGGAAAATTTCGTCCATCCGTCCCCAGGAAAAATCAGTAAGTAATTTTTCAACCTTATGTTCCATTACATCAAGGTTGGTATAATGACGAAACCGTGATTTAAAACTTGCCTGTTCCTGACGGGGCTGATCAGGATCAATTTCCCATGGGTGGAAATAAAAAATACAGGCCTCATTATCATTCTGATTCACGCTGTTCATTGCCATTTTGGAAAGTCCATAAGGCAGTAATCTAAAATATCCCCCGCCCCCGCAAGGAAGTTTCCTGCCAAATAACGTGAAAGTTGTAACCGGCATTTCAAGAAATTCGCTATTTTCGAATGGCCTAAACCTAAATCTTGGCGCTGATGGCATACCGTAATGATCGTGCTTTATCGGATAAATACTTGAACTGTATAAATATCCGGCTTCCATTAGGCATTCCAGCGCCCAAATATTTTTCTCACCAATCGAAAAGCTTGGGGCACGATACCCAATCACCGCAGCCCCAATAGTATCTTCAAGTAATTTCTTGCTATCCCTGATGTCATCAATAAATTCTTCGCGGCTAAGATCCGTAACACGGTGGTGACCAATGCTGTGACTTGCCACTTCATGTCCCTGTTCATAAATTTTTTTAATGAGTTCAGGATAGCGCTTACAAACCCAGCCAAGAATAAAAAAAGTACCTTTCACATTATTACGTTCAAACAAATCA
>JAUILB010000072.1 GCA_030432815.1 Alphaproteobacteria bacterium
ATTCAAAAAAATATCACTTTTCCTTATTTTATTGATTGGAGTGATAACACTATTGAATATTTTACTCAAATTCATCAATGACAGCGTTTGATCGGTAGCTGTCAATCAATCCTTCGCTTTATATTTTTCCGGCACGTCCGGGTAGGCACTCACGAAACCATCCCTGTTTGGCATCTGCACTTTTGGCAGTGTATCTTTATTCATAATTTCATCTTCGCCGATCACCCCGTTTTCATAAAGCAGGTATGCCGTCAGTGCATAATAATCACTATTTGTCAGCGACATGGGTGCGATCAGCGGCATGGCACGGCGGATATAATCAAACACCGTTGTCGGATAGGGCCAATAACTACCTATGGTCTGCTGCAGGTTTGTTCTGCCGCGCTTGTCATCAACACCGAATAATTTTCCGATCTGGTCTTTCACCGGGTCATTGTCCCCGGGCATGTTATGGCACATAGTGCAGTTATATTCGAAAAGCTCTTTCCCTTGCGCAACATCGCCTTCGCCGTCCGGTAAAAATTCCCCGTCCGGAAAAATGGTCCAGAAGCTTTTATCAATGTCTTCCTGCGTCGCGGGCTCGCCGAAGCGTGACTGCTGTGCGTTTGCAAGCGATGCGTCCATAAGCACGACGGCAATGATCAAAAATTTATGCAAATACATTTTTAATCTCCCCGTTGCTGGCGACCGCCCAGCTTTGAATGGCGCTGTAATGGTAAATCGGGTTTTGGCCCCGCGCGGCTATCAGCGCGTCCCGTGTGGGTTGCACGCGGCCAAATTCGTCAATCGCGCGGCTTTGCAGGACAGCCGGCCCGCCTTCCCAAAGCCAGGGGATACGAAACCGGGTGAGCATCTTGCTTTGTACGGGGTCTTCAAGCATGGCGTCTGCCCATGTTTTTCCGCCATCCACGGAAACTTCAACCCGGGCGATTTTACCCTTGCCTGACCAGGCGAGGCCCGTAATTTCGTATAATGCTTTTTTCTTAAGGCTCATGGCGTTTGATGGCCGTGTGATGATCGATTTAACATCCATTTCCAGTGAAAATTGAAGCGATGTGTTATCGGGCATCATGTCCGTATATTTTGCCGTTTCCTGCACCGACATGGCGGGTCTGTCGCTTACATAAATAGACCTTAACCATTTTATCGATGTGTTTCCTTCAAACCCCGGGTTAAAAAGCCGCATGGGGTATCCCTGACTTGGTCTGATGCGTTCGCCGTTTTGCCGGACCGCGATCATCGTATCATCAAGCGCTTTATCCATGGGGATACTCCTTGACATCATGCCGTTATCGGCCCCTTCGGCGATGATCCATTTGGCGTTTCTGTCAATCCCGCATTCATCAAGCAGCGTGGAAAGCAACACCCCTGTCCATTCGCTGCCGGAAAGAAGCCCGTGAATTTGTTGCAGCGACTGATCGGTTGGCTTATCCTGAAAAAGCACCGCGCTGTTCCCGCTACATTCCAGAAAATAAAACCGGGATACAGTCGGGTAATTTTCCAGCGCCTCAATATCAAATTTAAGGGGCTGTTTCACCATGCCATGAATAACAAGCGAATGTTTGTCCGGGTCAATATCGGGAATACCCTGATGGCTGCGTTCAAAATGAAGCCCGCTTGGGGTTATGGTACCCAGCATATGGTCAAGCGGGGTGCGCGCGACATATTTTGAAAGCCTGAGGTCCCAGAATTCTTGGCTGAATTCGGGAAATACACGTTTGATATTATCCACTTCGAATTGGGACCTGTCCCCATAAAGCTGCGCATCACTACCCGGATAAATGACCCAGTCATCCTGTCCTTCACCAACGATATCCTGCCCGTATGCGGCCCGCGCGGTGGCCAGTGCCGCCGTGCTTGCAATGGCCGTGTTTAAAAAAAGCCGCCGATTAAGAAGTCCGCCTTTTGCGGCGCGGTCCGCGCTGTCAATGACGGTTGGTTTATTCTCTTTTCCCACCTTCAAACTCCCCTTTTGATTTTTATATCGCAAAAGAGCTTATCCCAATTAACGGGCCCGGTCAAAGCAACTATTCATGCATGGTTTTAAACATGTACCGTTCCTGACAGGGTCATTCAGTTTCCGTTCAGGCAGACTGTATAATACTGATCACAGGTGACAGGGTTTTATAGTTTAAGGAAGGAAGTTAAAATGAGTATTGTAAATACATTTTTCGGTAAGTCAGCAATAACCGCCGGCGTTTTTGCAATGATCCTGACAACATTTTCCACATCAAGCGCCTCCGCGCAGGTAAACAGCCGGGTGATCGGAAATAACAACAATGTTATCATTAATAATAACCGTGGCGGTGGCCGTGGTGGTTATTACCGCGGGCATGGTCACCGTGGTGGTGGAAACGGCGGTGCCGTTTTGGCCGGTGTTGTTGGTGGTGCGCTTTTATTTTCTGCCTTAAACAGCAGCAGCCGTAGCAGATATGATTATCATTATTATGACCGTCCCCGTTATGGCAGCAGCGTGAATGTTCACTATAGTTACGGTCGCCCAAGTTATGGGTACGGTTATGGTTATGGACATCGCCGTTACCGTCCGGCAACACGTGTTGTTTATGTGGAACGGCCCGTTCAAACCGTGGTTCGCGAAGTCCCCGCCTACCCGCCGCAGGCAAACCAGGCTTACTATAACCCTGGGCCCGCCCAATCATACGGGTATCAGCAGCCACAGCAGGCATCAAATTCAAGCTGTCTGCAAACACGGGAATTTCAAACATTTATCGAAGTTGGCGGCCGCACCGTTCCCGCTTATGGTCAGGCTTGCCTGCAACCAGACGGAAGCTGGAAACAGGGCGAAGCCATCCCGGAACCGAGCTTTTAAAATTAGGCCGACTTTTAAATTAAGCCAGCCGCTAAAAACAGAAATACCCGCATCCATGGCGGGTATTTTTTTGCTTATAATGTTTCTTTAGTCTCTGGGCGCGCACTTCCAAATGAAAGGTGTGTTGCCTCGTTAGCTTGCCTCGTTCATTTTTTCATCACGTTTGGCCTGAGAAAGAGCATCTTCTAAATTTGTATAACGGAAAGTTTTGTAATGATAAATGGGGATAAGAACACGGTTAATACCATATTTTTCCATTTCCTTATTGGATTTCATTTTTTTAGTTGTAAAGCTTATATTTGAGGTTGAGCTGTCATCATTTGAAGCTTCTGAATCTGGTATTGGTTTTTCTGACATTGGACGCCTTTCGGTTCATTGGTATTAAAATAAGGAAACGTATTATATTTATTTGGGTATATCCCTGAGTTTGCGCGGCTCTCATTAATAAATTATTGTGAGCAGGCGTATATTTAAGCTTCGGGAATGAAATAAAAGACTTAAAAAAATTAGAGTTTATAAATCATATTATAGAACACTTGCCATTCACTTTTCGGAATGGTTTGTTACATTCCCAATCATTCCCGCCATAGTCTATATGTGCATTCTTCGGCAGCACGATAGCGTCGCAATTTGCACCAACCATTGAGTATCCCCTGGAACATTTCCAACCTTGACCTCTTCCATTATTAGTGAGGTAAGCATTTTCTGGAACTTTTATGGGGGCGCATGATACATCGGAAGCATAATATCCACGTTTACATTCCCACCCGCTGCCAAAATTGGATTTTGTTAAATAGCCATTTTCAGGAACGTTGATTAGAACACATTCATTATTTATGGCTTTATACCCAAAATCGCAGGCCCAACCATCGCCGTAAATACGGTCATCAAGATAACCATTTTCGGGAATTACTATTTTATCACAACTACCACCAATCTCGCGAAAGCCCCGACTGCATTCCCATCCTTCACCATATTCCGACGTTGAAAGATAAGAATTTTCAGGAAGAATTATTGCTTTACAGCCTCCGTTTTCTTCTCTGTATCCATGATTACACGCCCATCCAAGTCTAAAGGATGAACCTGTTAAATATGCATTTTCCGGAGCGATTATTTTTGAGCATCCTTCACCTTCTTTAATGAAACCGATATTACATTGCCATCCGTCCCCATAGCTTATTTTCTCTGCATTTTCAGGTATTTTATCTAGGAATGATTGGGCGAACGATGGGTTACTAATTGCGATGAAGGTCAAAAAAACTAATGTATGTAATAATATTGCATATGCATCAATTTCTTTTCGAAAATTAGCAGTGATTGAATTTATCTTCATATTGGGTTCCAATAATATTAATATTAACGTTTAGTGCCCTGTCGATCGCACCTTGAATAACAAAACAAATAAGATCATCATATTTCAATTCCCCGCTAATTTTGCAGGCGCGGGGAAAATAACTTGATCTTTGATTTAGGCCCGGCACAAGATTTGCTTCCAAAAACTTACAATTTCCATATTTGTCCATTTTTATATCAATGCGACCGAAGTCCCTTATTCCCAACGCCTTAAAGGACTGTTCAGCTATTTCTTTAACCATTTTCAAGGTTTTACTATCAATAATTCTTGTAAGTATCTCAGAGTTTTCAGTTTTTACTTTAGATCCGAGTATCCTAATGCCATCTTCCTTAGGAGGAATGATTTCTATGGGAAATGAGATTAATCGACCTCCTGATTCAATTAGAGAAACAGTAAATTCTAATCCTTCAAGATATTCTTCAGCTAAAATCGGACAGTTATATTCGTTGTACAAATTTTCCGTTTTGTTTTTAAATTCAGAGAAATTTTCAACCAGAGAAGATGTATCGATGCCATTTCCATTTGCTGAATCGGATGGTTTTAAAAATAATGGAAATGGAAGCGGCAGTTCTTCAGCACACGTATATTGATTAGGTAGAGATGTGAAATATTTACTGGTTGGGATTTCTTCAGCGGAAATTTTTTCTTTACCAAGTATTTTGTTTGAATCAAATTGTAAAGTACCCTTGGTAGAGCCTGTGTAGCTAATTCCGTGATGCTCAAAAAACTCACTTAGCCATATAATTTCACCAGTCTCAATTGTTAAATATTTCACTGCCAGAATAACGATGTCTGGTTTCCTCAAAATAATATTATTAAGGTCAAATTGATTATGGCAAACAGTTACTATTGCCATGTGATCCAACCTCAATAATGCTTCTTTAATATTTTCACACGCAATTAATGGACCAAACCCTGTTTCTTTTAGATCATTGTTTTTATTTGTAATTATTTCAATGTTCACATGTTTACCTTTTACACAGCAAGGGGCCTTCAATGAACCATGAAAAGTTACATTGAACGAAAATTTTTTTGATCAAATGACCGAAAATAAATAAGACTGTAATCGTGTTTCAGCTAGGAAACTTCAATTTCAATTTTTTTTTGTGTCTTCTTTGGGTTTTGATGGACCGACTAATTTAATGTCACTATTTTTTTCATCAGTATTATCGGTATTATCGTTACTTTTAGGTATTCTTGTTTTGAAGAGATCTTTGTAGGACATAATAAATGCCTTTCATAATAACTACAGGAATATGTAGCTGTACCTACAAGTGGGGGTAACCATTAAAATTACAATAGGTAGCGTAAAGTATTTAGATATAAATTTATGTCCTGCCAAATATTTTAATATCGAAATTTTATCTATAATTCATTTCAATGCGAAAGAACTAAAATGTGGAAAGAGTTTTAGTTAAAGATTTTATGTAACCTTGTGTTATTCTTTTTTGACACCATATAATAATATAGGAGCTGTTTATGGTTCCTTATAGCAGTTATACAATGCTGCCAGCATGAAAGGACATGTCATGTCCTATAAAAAGACCTACCAAAAACACCAGTAGATACAAAAAAGGCTGAAAAAGCCAAAGATGCTATTACCATTGAAAAACCTGCCGTAGACGAAATTAAATCCGAGAGGAAGTAATTTTCCAGATAAGAATACAGATTTAAGGAGGACTGTCAGCCCTCCCTATCAAAATACATTTTTTGGATCAAATGATGCTAACTAGAACAATTGAAGAAAGGATTACTTTTAGAAACCCATTCAAAGTACCTGGGTTGAGTAAATTAATCCCTGCTGGAACCTACCGTATAAACGTTATGCAGGATTTATTGGAGGGGTTATCATTTTTAGCCTACCTAAAAACTAATGTAATTCTTTATATCCCAACAGATGATGTCAATTCATCACCCTGTGAACGATCAATTATCTTCGAACCGAAAGACTTCGACGCGCTTTTACTAAAAGACAAAACAAACAAGACAGGCTTATTCTACAGAATTAAAGCGAAAATTGACAAAAATAGCTTGGACAAAAAAAAGTTTGATCAAGGTATTCGTAGTCAGATAGAGCGTGCAGAAAACGAAGGTATGTATATCCCTACAACGTAGCTAATTCCCAACAAAAATTAATAAGAAAGTGAATAATATGCCGTCAAATAATGGAAACAGTAAGCCTTGGGGAAAGGGGGGCAATCATAACCCAAATATTGATGATTTGGCCCGCGAAACAAAAGACCGTTTCAAAAATTTATTCTCAGGAGGTGGCAATAAACAAACGTTTAGCCTTATCGTGGCCTTGTTGATAGCGGTCACGGCATGGTCATCCTATTATACTGTTTCAAGCGATTCAGTTGCTGTCGTGCAACGCTTTGGCAAATATTTAAAAGAAGTTCCCGCAGGCCTACATCTTAAGATACCTTTTGGTGTTGATGTAGCAACAATTGTACCGGTGAAACGCCAATTAAAACAGGAGTTCGGTTTCATTACGCCTGGTGCAAACGACCCTATGCAGGCGAGTGATCCGTTTGAAGGTAAAAAAGAAACTCAGATGGTCACGGGTGATTTAAATGCTGCTCTAGTAGAATGGGTGGTTCAGTACCGGATATCCGATCCGGTTAAATTTCTTTTTGAAGTTCGCAAACCAAGTGAAACGCTACGTTATGTTTCTGAGTCAGTAATGAGAGAGGTGGTCGGAGACCGTACTGTCGATGAGGTTATAACTGTTGGAAGACAGGAAATAGAAACAGATGCTTTGACCAAAATGCAGGCACTGGCTACCAAATATGCCATGGGCATAAGTATTGATCAGGTTCAACTGAAGAACATTAACCCTCCTGTGCCCGTGCAAGAATCATTTAATGAAGTTAATCAGGCTCAACAGGAAAAAGAAAAATTAATCAATGAAGCCAGACGGGATTATAATAAGGTTATCCCTCTCGCTGAAGGTGAAAAAGATCAAAGAATAAGAGAAGCAGATGGCTACCGACTGAAAAGAATTAATGAAGCGGAAGGTGATGCTTCTCGATTTAATGCGTCCCTGACAGAATATCTAAAAGCACCCGAGGTCACGAGGCGAAGATTATATATTGAAACGCTTCAGGACATCTTACCAAACTTACAATCAAAAATAATTGTCGATGAACAAAATCAAAGCATTCTACCTTTACTTAATCTGGATACTTCCAAGGGAGTTAACCCATGAACAACGTCAAACAAATCCTAATTATAAGCGTTTCCGTGATATTAATTTACGTTAGCTACAGTTCATTTTATACGGTGAATGAAGTCGAACAAGTCATTATTACCCAATTTGGAAAACCCATAGGCGATCCCGTAACAACGGCTGGTTTAAAGACCAAAATACCATTCATTCAGGATGTAAACCCGATTGATAAACGTATCCTTGAATGGGATGGTGCGCCATCAGATATGCCAACCAAAGACAAACTGTATATTTCTGTCGATATTTTCGCACGATGGAGAATAGTCGAGCCCCTTCAGTTTTTTTTAAGGCTGCGTGACGAGAGAAGTGCTCAATCCCGATTGGATGACATTCTAGGCAGTGAAACACGAAACGCAGTGGCCAAACATGAGTTGATTGAAATTATAAGAACCACTAAGGATAGAATGCCTTTGCGGGATAGTTTTTTAAGTACAGAAAATGACAATGAGGACTTCGGATCTCTGGTGCCTATAGAAAAGGGCCGCAAATTAGTTGAGCAGGAAATCTTTGATGCTGCTGCTGACAAGGTTGCTGTATTTGGCATTGAATTGCTTGATATACGCTTTAAGCGGATCAATTATAATGAGAGCGTGAGGCCTAAAATCTATGACAGAATGATAAGTGAAAGACGACAAATTGCTGAAAGGTTTTTATCCGAAGGAAATGGTGAAGCGGCCCGGATACGGGGCAACAGGGAACGTGACCTGAATAAAATCCAATCAGAAGCGTATCAAGCGGTAGAAGAAATTCGTGGTCAAGCGGATGCTAAAGCCACAGAAATTTACGCAAACGCGTATAATCAGAGCCCAGAATCTGTTTCTTTCTACGAATTTACCCGAACAATGCAGGCATATAATTTTATTATCTCACAAAACACTACTCTGGTCTTATCTACAGACAGTGAAATTTTTAAATTTTTAAAAAATATGGATCCTGAATAAGAGGACGAAAATGAAAGAATTATCTATAACGTTTAATCGGGTGACATTCAACAAACCCTTTGTCTTGAAAGGATTGATTGGACTCCAAACGGCAGGAACATACAGTGTTGAAACGCACCAAAAGAAAACGAAATGGGATTTTTTTTATTTATCAAAAAATTTAAAAAAAACAACATGGATCAGAACCTGTCAAAGTTCTGGTCAACATGGCGCGATAAGATTTACCCGTATAGATCCATGCGACCTTAGAATAGCATTGGCAAATGATTCAATCTAAGTGATTTCCATGCTTTAATGAAATAAGGCTGAATACCAACCTAAATTAAATTGTAACCATCATTCTAAGAAACCATCCAAGGCAGGTATTTTTGCTTATATTGTTCTTATCTATCCGGGTGCACATTGCCAAACTCACCTATTTGCCTTATCCGGGGGGCACGCCATCCCGTAAGCAAAAATGATCTAATATTTTACTTCTTTTATCATTTACTCACATTCGGAAATATCGGATATTATATTATTAAAATTAAATTGATGGGTTGCGCTTTGAAAATTAAATCACTTGTTAGAATATTTTTCAGACAACACGAATCTATTCACTACTTTCTATGGATATTCGGTTTTCTTTTTGCGTTTATTCCATATACCAGCGCTCAAATTATGCCGGGTAATTCACTCTATACACAATTATCAAACAATCCCTTATTTGCTGAAGAAGAGACCAACTTAGCCTATGATTTGATAAGACAGGATGTAATAATACCACCCAAGAAATATAGTATTTCTGAAATTTCTGAAATGCAGCATGAACTTGTTAAAATTACGTCAGACCTTGTTGCTATACCATCTTCATCCATGAACCTTGCCGCTTGCGCAGAAATAATTGATTATGTCCATAATCTATTTGGCGACACTGGGTACAATATAACAAGAATTGAAAATAATGGGGTACATTCCATTATTATCAGTAAAAAAAATGACTTTAATTTTGATGTGCTCTTTTTGGGCCACCTTGATGTGGTTCATAATCCGGACCTAAGCTCATATACACCTAGCCTACTGGAACAAACCCTTCACGGAAGGGGCATAAGCGATATGAAGGCCGCTGCCGCCGGAATGATAAAACTTTTTTTGGATAATGCGGATAATCCACAATTTGAAAATTACGGTCTGGTCTTTACGACAGACGAACAATTAGGTGGATTTGACGGCACTGCCCATCTTGTCCAGAAGCACGGATTAAAAGCAAAGGTCGTCTTCAATCCGGATGGTGGGCATCCTTTAAACCCATCAATTTCTGAAAAAGGAATCTTGCAAATAAAACTAACCGCCAAAGGTAAGGCGGCACATGGTTCGCGCCCATGGGAGGGTGATTCCGCAATTGAAATGCTCTTAGAAGATATTGATCATATAAGAACGCTGTTTGACTACGGCAGTGTGGAAAAACAAAAGAATATAACCTTAAATATTGGTACTATAAACGGAGGAGAGGCGACAAATGCCGTATCTGTAAATGCCGACGCAACGATAGATATTCGCTATCCACCGACACTGACTAAAAATGACATTATCTTAAAAATAAAATCGGGCCTTCAAAATTCGAATATTGAAATCCTGACGGAAGCAGACCCTGTGGCCATTAAGCCAAATGATGAAGCGCTGCTTGATTTGATGAAAGCTCTTATTACACAGGGGCGACAACCCAGTCTTATGCATGAAACAGGTGGCTGTGATGCCCGTTGGTTTATGCCGCAGGGTAGCAGCATATTATTGATGCGTCTTGAGGGTACAGGCGGTCTTGTTGATGATGAATATGTGACGATTGAAGGGCTTAGCAATTACTATCTGGTCATGGAATCTTTTCTAAATGAAATAGCAGATAATTTTTAGAAAGTGTTTCATGAGAGGTAAAATGTTTCTTAATCGATTACAAGCTGAGGGTTTGTAAGATTTGAACTTAGTTTGGTCTAGTTTGTATACGTCTGTTAACGACCCAAATCGGTCATTTGTGATTTGCTGAACTCCTCAAATTTATAAGGACTAAAACCTGTTCTTGGCAGGTGTTTAACTGCATTGACATCACGAAATCATTTTATTATTTAATTTTTTTGTTGTTTGGAGTTTTTAGTTTGATAAATTTTTTTAATGGAAATTTTAGAACTAATAATTAATACAGCAGGTGGATTGGCGTTATTCATGATGGCAATGGCCATGATGACTGACGGGCTTAAAGTGTACGCTGGCAGTGCGCTTAAGACTATTTTACAACATTGGACATCAAATATTTTTCGAGCAGCGATGTCCGGGGCACTTATTACTGGATTTGTTCAATCGTCCAGCGCGGTGACAGTAGCGACTATTGGCTTTGTCAATGCGGGCATCCTAACATTATATCAAGCGATAGGCGTTGTCTTTGGCGCCAATCTGGGAACGACGATCACCGGTTGGCTCGTAAGCATTGTTGGTTTTGGAATCAATATAGAAACTCTGGCAATGCCGTTATTGGCGGTGGGCGTAGCACTTAATTATATAGCAAGCGGTAAAGGTCGCCGAGGCCTTGGTCAATTTTTGATCGCAATGGGACTTTTCTTTTTAGCCCTTTCTATACTGAAAACTACATTTTCTGATGTGACCGAAATTTTTGGCAACAATATACTCTCTTCCAATAACATTTCCAGCACATGGA
>JAUILB010000406.1 GCA_030432815.1 Alphaproteobacteria bacterium
TAAAAATATTCGTAAAGTAATTGCAGCGCCGTCGGTGCTTCGGGATGCCCGTTATCAGCTGCACGCTGGTACCATTCACCTGCTTTTAGATCGCTTTGGTCGACACCATGACCATGTTCATACATAACACCAAGGTTATACTGCGCATCTGCATCACCTTTTTCTGCCGCTTTTGTGAATTCCTCAAATGCAAGCTGATAATTCCCGTTTTCGTATGCTTCTTCACCCTTCGCATTATCAGCATATGAAGAAGATGACATTAAAAAAAATGCAAAAGTCATCATAAACATTATTTTTTTGGTCATTTATGCCCCTAATACATATTTATTAAACGCCAGTAAGGTTATAGCGAATTGAATGGGTTGACAATAACAATCATTCTAAAATTGGATAAAACTAAGAAGAAGTTATAACTCCTTTAGAATGTCCCCTGAATTGAAAAACGGAATTCCCGTGCCGCACGCGTATCGCGCACATCAACACGTGAAACATCATCGAACCTTATATGATCACTATAGTTAGTTCTAACGGAACTTTGCCTTTTTCCTGTTAGTGCATTTCCTTCGACACGGGCTTTGACTCCTGCGTAAATCGTTTGCTCGATGAAGGCGCTAACCTCAGCATAAGGGCTGGCATCCCAATAATAGTTTATATAAAATCGTTCATAATCACTTTTAAATTCGCCATCTACGCCATATGCCAATTTCCAGCTAGTGACGTCGTGGCGGTATCCAAGGCGAAGCCTATGATCAGAGTGGCGATCAAGTCTGCGCCATTCACCCGTAAACTGATCGCGGGTGTTTTTTGTTGAATATTCATAATCGATATTAAAAACGGCCTCAGGAACGCCAATGAACCCAAGCCGTAAATTGCTTTTTACTTTAACGCCGTAAGCCGTTGCTTTATCAATATTACCGCTTTTTGCGCTAAAAACCGTGATATCACGAAGTGCGTCTGATGGCGGTAATGCGAAATAGGTATCAGCATCAATTACATTGCCAAATTCGTCCTCATACTCGCTGAAATCAACAGCAGAAATGAAATCTTTAAAATTTGAATGAAAAAATTCTACTTCTACAGACCCGAGATCTTCAGAAAAGCGATGCTCAATAGCCGCAGAAAATTCCCATTCTTCCTGTGGTTTAATACCGGTATTACCAAGGATAAGCTGCTGGGTACCATTATCCCATCTTGTAATGAAGTTTTGAAAATTAAGTTGACTTACCTTTTTTTCAGCAAGCAGTTTTAACTGATCGCTATCGGTAAGGTCATAACGCAGGTTTATTTTGGGTTTAGGAAAAGTAAAGCTGGTTTGTCTACGGCTTATATCGCCGGAAGGCAAAATTGTATCGGCAGTAATGGTTGAAAATTCAGTTGTTAATGAAGTTTGCAACGTGATCTTATCATTAATATTATAATTATGAATTGCGAAAACTTCATAACGTTTTTCTGAAATTTCCACCTCATCATTGGCAAGAATTTCGCTGACTGTATTTTGGTCGCTGTAACTTAATTGATCAAATTTCTGATCATATGTGTTAAAGGCCCCTTCTCCGCCTATTTCTATGGTTTGTTCGGAAAAAATTGATTTTGTAACCGATGCGCGGAGGATTTTTTCCGAACGGTCGATAATTTTTCCCAGGCTCTCGTATCTGAAGGCTGCATCGGGTGCATCAAGCCGCTCCTCAAGTTCGTCATATTTATCACGATTTACAACAAATAACGCTTTAAGGCGGCCAAACCATCCGACACTACGCTCATAATCACCGCCGACTTCCCATTTTGTGCCATCGGCATCCTTGAGCGTGTTTCTATAAAAAGCGCTTTCACCTTGCCTAATTCTGAGTTCTTCACCACTCTCACTGCGTGGTTCAAACAGGCCGTTTAAACGTAATATGCTGCTATCTTCAAAATTATAGGTAAGATTTGTTGTGAAAGCTGTACTTGGGCGTGGGTACATACCCTGCACAAATAATGTGCTGGTTTCATCGCCATCAGCATTCAGGTATATTTCATCGCGATCGAAGTGGAATTCCCAGTGCTTTTTTTCTACACC
>JAUILB010000073.1 GCA_030432815.1 Alphaproteobacteria bacterium
ATCCAAAGGATATAACTGTTGAAGAAGCTGTTGAATTGATCAAGGCACGTGCCGCAAAAGGAAAAAAACCACGGGCCCGCGCAAAATCAAAGGTAAAAGCCAAATAGGTATATAATGGCAAACAAAAAAGCCCCTTTTCCGAATGAAAATCAAATCATGGAATTCATTCAGGAAAATCCGGGACGCGCATCCAAGCGTGAAATCGCACGTGCTTTTCACATTAAAGGCGACGATAAAATAAAGCTTAAAAAATTACTGCGAAAGCTAATGAATGACGGGAAGCTTGAAAAACCTCATAGGTCGCGCCTGAATATTGCCGGTGATTTACCCCCTGTTCTTGTGATTGAAATAACTGGTGTTGACAGTCACGGTGATTTAACCGCAGCACCAACAAACTGGGAACATGAGTATGCAGCTCCCAAGATTTTAATGTTTGCCCACGATAAACGAAATAAACTTGGGTTAGGTGATCAGGCATTGGTCAGGTTAACACCCAATAAAAATAAAGATGAAAACGGTTATGTGGCCAGAGTTATTCGCAAGCTAGAAAAAAAGTCTTCGCAAATAATGGGTATATTCAGCGTTGATGATGAAAATTTAGCTTTTGTTGACCCAACCGATAAAAAAGACCGTAACCGTTATTTAATTGCTAAAAATGACTGGAACGGAGCACAGGATGGTTCTCTGGTGCTAATCAGTCTCAAACCTGCAAGCCGAGGTTCCCGTCAGAAAAAAACAAAACCTGCAAAAGTACTTAAATCATTTGGCTCAGTCGATGATGCCCGTTCGATAAGCCTGATCGCTATTATTTCACAAGGCATACCAACCGAATTTCCGGAAGAAGTTTTAACCGCTGCTGATAATTCAGAAACCCCTAGTTTGGGCGACCGTACCGACCTTCGTGATATTCCACTGATCACTGTTGATCCATCTGATGCCCGTGATCACGATGATGCCATTTGGGCGGAAATAGACCCGGACCCTATGAATAAGGGCGGTTGCCATATTATTGTCGCTATCGCTGACGTTGCCCATTATGTAAAACCGGGTTCCCCTCTGGACAGAGAGGCCATAAAAAGGGGCAATTCCACTTATTTCCCTGACAGGGTTGTTCCCATGCTGCCGGAAGTACTTTCAAACGGGCTTTGTTCGTTGCATGAAGGTGAAGATCGCTACACGATGGCAGTTCACCTCTGGTTTGACAAGTTGGGTAAAAAAATTCGTCATAAATTTGTTCGTGGCCTCATGAAAAGTCATGCGAGCCTGTCTTATGAAGAATTTCAAAATGCACATAACGGTAACCCATCAAAACGTGCGAAAAGTTTACTTGAGAATGTTATAAATCCTCTTTATGCAGCTTATGATATTCTTTGGAAAGGGCGGGAATACAGAGAACCTCTTAATTTGCATCTTCCTGAAAAGAAAATTATCCTTGATGATGAAGGCCACGTGGAATCTATTGAAGACCGCGTCGTACTTGATGCGCATAAGCTGGTTGAAGAATTCATGATCCAGGCCAATGTCGCCGCCGCAGAAGAACTTGAGCGACACAACACGCCATGTATGTATCGCATCCATGAACAACCCAGTTTTGACAAACTTGAAGGGTTACGGCTGTTTATGGAAAGTATCGATTTAAGATTAGCTAAAGGTCAGGTTATCAAACCGAAAATTTTCAACAATCTGCTTCGTAATGTTGATGGCACTCCGCATGAACACGTCTTGGGCACAATCATATTACGCACACAAATGCAGGCTAAATACAGTCCGGAAAACCATGGTCACTTTGGCCTTGCCCTTACACGCTATGCACATTTTACATCCCCTATCAGACGCTACGCAGATATTCTGGTTCACAGGGGTCTGATTAAAGCACTTAAACTTGGTAAAGATGGTCTTAGTACATTTGATGTTGGAAATATGATAGATACAGCTGACCATATAAGTGACACCGAACGCAATTCCATGATAGCGGAACGTCAATCCACAGAACGCTATATAGCACATTTCATGAAGACCAAAATCGATGAGGAATTTGAAGGTCGGATAAACGGTGTACACCGCGCTGGGCTTTTTATCACATTAAATCAAACGGGTGCAGAGGGCTTTGTTCCAATGGCAACAATTTATGGTGATTATTTTCATTATGATAAAGAACATCATCTGATTAAAGGAGAGCATAGTGGCCTGATTTACCAGTTGGGTGATTCTGTACGTGTAAAACTTCGTGAAGCGAATCCAGTTTCAGGCGGACTAATATTTTTGCTCGTTGATGAAAAACTGGCCAGATTAGCAGGCCGCAAAAGCGCAAAGAAAAACAATAAATGGCACGGAAAAAGAAAAAGAAAATAATTTAGCCTGGAATCACTGACTTTTACTTGACTTCACACATAATCCCTGTATTTTCCGCTCTCATAATTAATCAATTTTAAAACGGAGGCTAGAAATGGCCAAACCAGCAAGTGTTAAAATTAAACTCGTCAGCACAGCTGATACAGGTTTTTATTATGTAACGAAGAAAAACCCGCGTAATATCACCGAAAAAATGGTAATGCGCAAATATGACCCTGTTGCACGTAAACATGTAGAGTTTAAAGAAGCTAAAATTAAATAATTGGCTTTTAATTAAACGACTAAAAAGAAGAATGGCTGCTTATCCAAGCGGCCTTTTTTTATGACGCTTTCTCATCATTAAGACAAGTAATACCACACACACGATTTCTGCCGGTTTCCTTGGCGCGATATAAGGCTTTATCGGCTTGTGCAAACAGTTTTTCTTTGGTTTCGCACCCTTCACTTACGATTGATACGCCAATGCTTACCGTCACATCGATTGGTTTTTCACTTCCCGATATGACAAATGGTTCATCGCAAATGGTTTTACGCAGGCGTTCTGCAATGAACAATGCAAAGTCCGAATCTGTTTCCGGCATCACCACAATAAATTCTTCCCCGCCATACCGCGCCGCAAGATCAATACTTCTAATATTGCTCGTAATACGTTTGGAGAATTCTTCAAGAACTTCATCACCTGATGTATGGCCATAAGTATCATTGACTTTTTTAAAGTGATCTATATCCAGCATAAGCATAGAGAGATTAGCCTGTTTTTCATTCGCTGGAGAAAATACATTTTCAAGATGAGTATCAAGAAAATGACGATTATAAAGGTTGGTAACAGCATCCGTAACCGCCATCTGCATATTTTGCTGCATCTTGCCGCGCAAATAATCTGCATAACGCTTATGGCGAATTTGCGACTTCACACGGGCAACAAGTTCATTTCCATCTATAGGGCGGTTTACATAATCTGTAACACCAAGTTCCATCGCCTGTATAAGTGTTTCATGATCACCGTCATCAACTATAACCAGAATAGGAGTATGTCTCGTTGCTTCACTTGACCTGATCGACGAACATAACCGGAGACCATCTGCCTCCCTTAGGCTAAGACTTACAATAAACAAATCGTACTTGCCTAATTCTCCTGTTGAAATCTTTCCGTCTTTGACATTATCAAGATCTATTGAACCAATAGTATCTTCCAGATATCCGATAATTCTGCTTGCCACGCGATCATAATCTTCAATAAGCAAAACATCAGCACCATTTAAGCTTATCGAACTTATATTTTGTACTTCACCACCACCTGAAAATGCCTGTCCTGTAGAATTTCTGATGCGAAGCTCATCCATGAGTACTTTTAACCGTACCAACGACCGCACACGCGCAAACAAGGGCAAATCCTGAATTGGTTTAGTCAGAAAATCGTCCGCCCCGGCTTCCAGCCCCATCACCCTGTCTTTAGGCTGATCAAGAGCAGTTACCATTATGATTGGTATATGCGCGACAGTAGGGTTCGATTTAATACGTCGGCATACTTCAAACCCGTCCATACCCGGCATCATCACATCAAGTAAAACTATATCCGGTTTTTCCTGCTCAACAATTTCCAGAGCATCCATCCCATTCATCGCCGTAAGCACGTCGAAATACTCGCTGCGTAGTTTCGCTTCGAGCAGTTTCACATTGTGAAGCACATCATCGACTACTAGTACTCTGGCTGTCATGGTGAAGGGCTATCCTACGAATTTTCTTACTGTTTCGATAAAATGGCTAACGGAGATGGGTTTTGCGATATAGGCTTCACAACCGCCTTCCCTGATTTTTTCCTCATCCCCCTTCATTGCAAAAGCTGTAACGGCAATTACCGGAATAGATTTTAATTCGTCGTCTTCCTTGATCCACTTCGTAACTTCCAAACCCGAAACTTCCGGAAGCTGGATATCCATTAATATCAGGTCCGGTTTTTCATTCCTCGCCAGCTCAAGAGCCTTCATTCCTTCTTGTGTTTGTACGGTTTCATAACCGTGCGCATCCAAAAGATCACAAAAGAGCTTCATATTTAAGTCATTGTCTTCAACAATAAGAATTTTTTTTGGCATAAATGATCTCTTTATTTGTTATATTTTATTAAAGTCCGTAATAACTTTACATAAACTTATAAATATTATTACCCTAAGGATATGAAAAAGCCGTTAATTTTTTTTAACTGTTTAACAATAACGGCCATAAACTTGAATTGATATATTAATAGCCAACTTATTTGGAATAAAGAAGAAATAAACATGGATTTTGATAGGGCCGAAATAATTGCAATAAACTGCCTTTCTTTTATCGCTTCGGATGAAAACCATCTTTCAGTATATCTAAATTTATGCGGTCATGACTTAGATACTCTTAGAGAAAATGTGACTAATCCTAAAAAAATGAAAGAAACATTTGCCGGCATACTTGATTTTCTTATGAGCAACGAAAATTTATTACTCGAATTTGCGGAAAGTTACAGTTTAAATCCACTTGATATTGGTCGTGCAAGGCGTTTTTTCCCGGGGGCACCATTGGAATGACAGACAGAATCGGTGAGCAGCGGACATCCCCTTCTTTTTGCAGAGATTGTCTAAGCGAAATCGATGAAAACAAAACCAAATGTTCAAACTGTTCCAGCCCTCGCCTTCTTAGTCATCCGGAAGTGAAAAATCTTACAATTGCACATATAGACTGCGATGCTTTTTATGCAAGCGTCGAAAAGCGTGATAATCCGGACCTACTAACCCGGCCACTGATTATAGGCGGTGGGAAAAGAGGTGTCGTATCCACATGCTGTTACATAGCCCGCACATATGGCGTACGTTCAGCCATGCCCATGTTTCAAGCAAATAAATTATGTCCCAATGCCGTCATCCTGCCACCACGAATGGAAAAGTATACAGCTGTAAGTAAGCAGGTCAGACAATTATTTGATGAACTTACACCAATTGTCGAACCAATATCCATTGATGAAGCTTTTCTGGATCTTACAGGTACTGAAAAACTTCATGGGATGACTGCGGCTAAAAGCCTTGCAAAAACCGCAAATAAAATTTCTGAACAAATTGGAATTACTGTATCGATTGGGCTTAGTTACAACAAATTTCTGGCCAAGCTAGCGTCAGACTTGAATAAACCAAATGGGTTTTCTGTCATAGGCCGCAACGAGGCAAAATCTTTTTTGGCTACACAACCAATAAGCAAAATCTGGGGTGTTGGAAAAGTTTTAAAAAATAAGATGAACCGTGCTGGTATTCAGCAAATCGGGCAACTACAGAGAATGGAGCTAAAAAAGCTGGTTGCTGATTATGGTATTATGGGGGAACGACTATATTATTTCTCGCGTGGCGATGATACACGCTCTGTCAGCACGGAACGCAAAACCAAAAGCGTATCTAATGAAACGACACTGGAAACAGATATTTCAGAATTTAATATTTTAAAAAAACATCTCTGGACTTTATGTGAAAAACTATCATCACGACTGAAAAATAATCATCACAGCGCAAAAACGATCACACTGAAATTGAAAACATCAAATTTCAGAAATGTCACAAGATCAGTAACATTGGATGGATACACACAAATGGCAGAAACACTTTATGAACAGGGATGTATACTTCTAAAGCCTGAATGTAACGGGCTTGAATACAGGTTGATCGGTATCGGTGTATCACATTTTACTGATGAAAAATTTTCTGACCTGCCGGACCTGATCGATAAAAATAAAGAAAACAGGATTAAAACAGAAAGAGCCATGGATAAAATACGCGATAAATTCGGGAAAGATATAATCAATAAAGGGCGAAAATATACCTGACAGCACAAAAACTTCATGACATACTTAAACAAAAATAAATTCGGAAAATTATCATGTCATTCAGTAGATTATATGCCGTAGCGGCATTTATATTTTTATCAAGTTCCCTTCAGTCAATCGCCCAGGAAAATGAGGTGCCTGACCGTAGCGAAGGTGATGGTCAATATGAAAGGCTTGTCCTGAGGGGTGGTTTTATTATTGATGGCACAGGTGCACCCGCCTATGGCCCGGCAGATGTGGTTATTGAGAATGACAGAATTTCCGAAATCAGGGTTGTTGGCACACCCGGAAGACCCATAAACCCGGATCGCCGTCCTGCCCCCGGTGACAGGGAAATCGATGTCACCGGCAAATATATACTGCCAGGATTTATTGATATTCATTCCCATATACACTCCGTGAATTCAGGTCAGGGCGTTTCTCCGGAATATATTTTCAAACTTCAGCTGGGACATGGAATTACCACCATCCGCAGCCTGGGTTCAGGTGGTGACGACCGTATTGTCGGCTTAAAAAAGCGAAGTGCAAAAAATGAAATTACAGCACCACGTATCGTTGCCTTTCCTGTCTTCAGCGGTATTGATAGCGTTGGGGATGCCCGAAAACGCGTGAGAGAGATTAAGGCAAATGGTGGTGATGGCATTAAATTTTTTGGGGCGCCAAAAGAAATTCTTTGGGCCGCGTTGGAGGAAGCAGAAAAAATTGGACTTGAAACCACCATGCACCATGCCCAGCCCGATGTCACGCATGCCAATGTACTTGATACATCTGCACGTGGGCTTGACAGTATGGAACATTGGTATGGCCTTCCAGAGGCGTTATTTGAAGACAGACTTATTCAGGACTACCCGTCAGATTATATTTACACCGATGAAATGGATCGCTTTGGTGAAGCTGGCAAACTATGGAAACAGGCCGCAAAACCCGGGTCCGACAAGTGGAACGAAGTCATGCAAACATTGCTTGACCGCGATTTTGCACTCAATCCAACATTTACAATTTATGTGGCATCACGTGATTTAATGCGTATGAGCCGCGCCATATGGCACGATGAATATACCATGCCGGTCTTATGGGATTTCTACAGACCAAGCCCGGTGGCACATGGGTCATACTGGTTTTACTGGACCACAAAACACGAAGTGGAATGGAACCATAACTACAAACTCTGGATGCAATTTATCAATGAATATAAAAACAAGGGCGGTAAGGTCGGTGTAGGTTCGGATACCGGATTTATTTACAGCCTTTATGGCTTTGGTTATATTCAGGAATTTGAACTTCTGCAGGAAGCAGGTTTCCACCCGCTTGAAGTAATAAGGTCCGCTACCCTTATCAATGCCGAAGAATTAAAAATGGAAGATCAAATCGGCAGCATACAGGTTGGTAAAAAAGCAGACCTTGCAATCGTTGATGAAAACCCGCTTCATAATTTCAAAGTTCTTTATGGCACTGGCGCAATTAAACTTAATGAAGAAACAGGGCTTGTTGAACGCGTAGGTGGCGTGCGCTGGACCATTAAGGACGGGATTGTTTATGATGCTTTTCAGTTACGTGCTGATGTTCGCAAAATGGTGCGCGATGCAAAAATTGCGGCAGGAATGAACCCTGATAAACCACTGGCGATTGCCAACACGCCGCACAGCGAATAAAAATATCATGCCCCCGGAACGTCACTTTATTCTAACCCACGGTAGAAGCGGGAGTAATTTTCTCGTAAACAGCATAAACATGCACCCTGATCTAACAAATTATGGAGAAGTGCTTGGTGAATGGACAGTTCCTTATAAACTATACCGGATAATGAACGTATTTAATGTCGCGCCTGATAAATATCTGGACAAATTATATTCAAATGCACCGCTTTTTTATAGTGCACAAGTTGCCTCGGCAATAAGTCATATTGCCAAAGGAAAACCAGTTAACTTTAAGCGAAAAAGCAGGTTGAAAAGCATAGGTTTAAAGGATTTTGCCTTTCTTCTTGAGAAATGGCAATTATTAAACTATCTGGAAAATCGGTCGGATATAAAAATTATACATTTAGTCAGGAAAAATCATCTGAAGCGATATGTATCGCTTTTGAATATGCGTAATACAGGCATTGTTAAAAGTGAAGAGAATAAGAAGAACAACCAGGTCACTTTGGATATTAAGGATACAATTAAAAATCTTGAAATTTTTGAAAAAGAGTTAATGACAGGTAATTCCATAATTGAAAAACTGGAACCGCATAGGGTGCTTAATATTGATTATGACAAATATTTTGAAAATTCGCAGAGCATAATTGGAACCAACAATAAGGTATTTCGTTTTTTAGGCGTAACCGAGCTTGATATTTCATCCAGCCAACAGAAAATCATGAGTGATAAACTGGAAGATTGTATTAAAAATTATCCTGAGCTATACGAAGCCTTAAAAGGAACCCGTTTTGAAAATCTTATGACTGACTGACTTTAAAGAACGCCCCGGATTTACCAAATATTAACCATAAAAGAGGCGCATTTACCCAGTCTGGCAAGGTAAGTTTTTCCCATTAATTCCGCATATTGTAAATTTATCTTATTTTTCAAATACTTATAAATTGGCATAAGCTTTGCTAAATATTTAGTAGTTTTATTCAATAAGGAATTAAATATGAATATTTTGCAGTATAGTTCTAATTATCAAACTGAGCATACAGCCTTTAAAGTTAGTGAAAAAGCATCGGAACTGATAAGAAAATTTCATCAGTCTGCTGATGGCTTAACGTTAAAAAACTGGAAAGTCCTTTCCGAAATTCTGGATTATGCCGCAGCGGCTGAACAAACAATTGCTGAACAAAAAAAATATATTTCAAACCTGGAAGAAATGGCAACAACTGACATGCTAACCGGTCTCTTAAATCGCCAGGGTATTGAACATGAAATAACCCATGCCATTGCCCGGGCAAAAAGATTTAATGAACAAAGCCTTTTTGCATTTATCGATCTGGATTGCTTCAAATTTATAAACGATACCTATGGCCACAATGCTGGAGATCTTATCCTGCAGCAGGTAGGTAACATTTTGAAATCATCCATTCGCGCAACTGATGAAGCCGCAAGACTGGCGGGCGATGAATTTGGTCTTTTGCTTAATAATTGCAATATCGAAAAAGCCAAAGAAAGAGCCGGATATATCCGCCACAGTCTTCGTAAAATAGTTGTTAATTATAATGGCGAAGAAATTCATACTACAGCAAGTATGGGGTTCGCCGTTGTCGATCATATGAGCACAGTAAATGACATTTTCGAGCAGTCCGATAAGGCAATGTATAAAAATAAACGTGATCGCCGCAGAACCAAAAACAAATATCATTTAAGCTAACTCAATCTTCTATACAGAAGGCTAAAAAAGTCTTATTCTTCTCACTTACTAAAACAGAATCAATGGAGAAATAATGAGCAATTCAGCGAAAGAAAACCTTGAAAAAATGGGCGTCGAACTGCCAACACCCGTAGCACCCGTAGCAAACTACGTCCCCTTTACAAATTCAGGAAACCTTTATTCCATCTCCGGACAAATACCAATGAAGGATGGCCAATTACCCTATACGGGCAAGGTCGGTGTGGATGTTTCTGAAGAAGACGGATATCAGGCAGCCCGCCTTTGCGCGATCAATATCGTTGCACAAATGAATGTAATATGTGGTGGCGATCTTGGACGTGTAAGAAAGGTAATTAAACTTGGGGCTTTCGTGAATTGCGATAACGGGTTTGCCAATCAGCCCGAAGTGGTCAATGGAGCATCAGATTTTATGGTCGAAGTTTTTGGCGAAGCTGGCAAGCATTCCCGCTCCGCCGTTGGTACGAATGCATTACCAAGAAATGTTTCTGTCGAGATCGATTGTCTGGTCGATATTGCCGATTAAACATTTAAAACATATGTGAAAGTCGCGGCGTGTCGAATGCAAAGCCGAATAATAGAAAATATTGCCGAGGTTGCCTCCCAAGACTGGGACAAATGTGCAACTTCGGCCATATCAGGCTTAAATCCTTTTTGTTCACACAGTTTTTTAAATGCTCTTGAAAAAAGTGGATGCGTCAATGCAAATACCGGCTGGCTGCCGCAACATGTGATTGTCGAAAGTAACAATGAAGTCATTGGTGTTTTACCAATGTATCTTAAGAATCATTCCAAGGGTGAGTATGTGTTTGACCATGCATGGGCCAACGCATACTATCAGGCAGGAGGCGCATACTATCCGAAGTTGCAATGTTCTATTCCCTTTAGTCCTGTGACCGGGCCAAGATTACTTGCGCCCGATAATACAACCCAAACTATACTACTTGAAGAAGCGATTAAACACGCCGAAGAATGCAATGTATCGTCACTCCATTTCACTTTTGTAGAAGATGATGAACTTGATATTATGACATCCCATGGTCTTTTACATAGGACCGACCAGCAATTTCATTGGATCAATAATGAATATAAAAATTTTGATCAGTTCCTATGGGCTCTTTCATCGAGAAAACGTAAAAATATTAAAAAAGAAAGACTGTGCCTTCAAGAAAACAATATTGAGATTGAGCAATTAAATGGCTCCGCAATTCAGGAATATCACTGGGATGCGTATTTTACATTTTACATGGATACTGCTGACCGCAAATGGGGACGTCCCTATCTAAACCGTGATTTTTTTTCACTTTTGGGCCAAAGCATGTCTGAAAAAATTTTACTTGTCATGGCAAAGCGAAATGGAAAGTACATTGCGGGGGCGCTTAACCTGATCGGCCCTGAAACTTTATACGGGCGTTACTGGGGCGCCACAGAACACTATAGATTTTTACATTTT
>JAUILB010000074.1 GCA_030432815.1 Alphaproteobacteria bacterium
ACTGATATTACGGTGAAGAAGGAAGTGGAAGAGGGTAGTCTTGTAAAGCTGGACTGGGATATTGGTGAAATGTTCAGTTCTTATATGCTTTGGAACAAATATCGCAGTGAATATCCCGCGCTGAAATTTTTCATTGAAATGGCGGAAAAACATTTCAAAGTTTAGGATGTGAATATAGCCGACTAATTGATATTTTCTGATTCTGTATTAAAAATATCCACATTAATCCGGGAGACAATCGTACATTTTCGTGTTCTTAAACGGAATATTTCACCTTAAAAATTGTCTTTGAAATTAATTATATCTCTATTAGTGCTCTGGTGCCCGCTTTTGAACTCTTTAGGAAGGAACTCATGAAAAGCGTATACTGAATTGATTTATTTGATCTTTCATAAATAAATATTTGGCGTTCTGGCTCTGCATCGATTTGCGCATAAGTGTTATGTAATCATGTACGCCTAATTTGTGACGTAATGTCTCCATAAATGCGACTTAATGTTTCTATACATCTATCTCCGAAAATTAATGGTTAATTTTTGGTTAATTAGCAAGGTTGATTTAGATGAGCTTCTTGGAAAGAACAAAATTCGTTAAAGATGAAACAGGTAAATTTCAGGATAATAATATAGCTAAATCCATGCGCCGCGGTGCTGACCGGTTTTATTATCCATTATTATTTGCTCTGGCTGTGACGGTCGGAATTATTGTATATCGACAGGTAACGGCACCTGTGCCATATGTTGGTGGATCACTTTTTGAAGCCTGGCTTTTGTATGATGTTTTCGGGTTGATATTACTTGCTTTCGGGTTGTTTTTGCTAATTTGGCAAGTTAGTTTTGCATTGCTTTATAAACCGTTTTTACCTCTTCCCAGGGAAGAGCTTCCAACTCTTAGCGTTGTTATTCCGGCCTATAACGAAGGCTCACAGGTCCTTGATACGGTTCGCAGTATAATGAAAAGCGATTATCCAAAAGAACGGTTGCAGGTAATTTGTATTGATGATGGATCAAAAGACGATACCTGGAGCTGGATTGAAGCTGCATATAATGAATTTGACGGTGATATTACGATTATAAAACAGCCTTACAATCAGGGTAAACGTGTGGCGTTAATGGCGGGGTTTGAGAAAGCAACCGGTGATGTCATTGTAACAATTGATTCTGACTCGGAAGTATTGCCGGATACGCTGGCGCACATGGCGAGCCCGTTTATCCGTGATCAACGCGTGGGTTCTGTTGCGGGTCATGTCCGTGTGCTAAATCTCAATTCCGGTTTAATCCCTAAAATTCTTGAAGTTTCATTTACATGTGCGTTTGATTTTATCCGTGCCGGACAAAGCGTTTATGGCGGTGTCTTTTGTACCCCCGGGGCATTATCTGCTTACCGTAGAACAGCATTAAAACCACTGCTTGATGATTGGTCAAAACAGACTTTTATGGGTAAACCTGCCACGATCGGTGAAGATCGTGCCCTCACCAACCTTGTATTGGCATCAGGTAATCGTGTGGTTTATCAGCGGGATGCTGTAGTGCTTACCAAAGCACCGACGAATTTTAGCTCATTACGTCTTATGCTAACGCGTTGGGCAAGAAGCAACGTTCGCGAAAGCCTTGTGATGTTTAATTTTGTATTCAGGGATTTCAGGAAGCAAGGCGAAGGCGCAAACTGGATACGATTATTCAGCGTCATACAAATGATCCGCTTCACGGTGTTTGAAGCCCTAAAATGTGCCTTGCTGGTTGCGTTGGTGATGTATGGGTATAAGGCATTAATGGCGGTTATTCTTGCCTGTGTCTTTGCATCGATCATCCCAAGTGTTGTTTATTACCTGCGTCACCGTACAGGGTTTGGCTTTCGCTGGGCACTCCCTTACAATCTGTATTGGATATTTTGCCTGTCATGGATCCCGGTTTGGGGTATATTGACAGCAAGCAATTCCGGCTGGTTGACACGCAGTATTCCGCGTGCAAAAAAGCAAGGGCAACCAATGCTGTCCAACTTAATTACGGCATTTGCTCAAAGAACGGATTAGCCCCTAAAACAAGGCATAATTATTGATACTAAGAAAGGTGTTTTTCCGTTCCGGCAAAGCGCCTTTTTCCTTTTAAGCTATTCATAATCATCTGACGTGACTTGTAGATTGTATGATGTCTCGTTATATTTAATATATTCCTTATTAAAATGGATTGAGCATGAAAAAATTCAGACATTATCTGGCTATTACACTCGGTTCTTTGCTTACGCTTTTTGTCTTACAGAATCTGGCTACCATTGAGATCAATTTTTTGTTTTGGTCATTTCAAACACACAGGTTTCTGATTATCGCCTTTTCGGTATTAACAGGTGTGGTTATTGGGATGCTATTTAGCAGCCATACCAAACCAAATGCTAAAGAGCCAACAGAAGAAGAATAATTAAGCAGCAACAGCATGGAAGAAGCGATCGGAATAATTGAAGTGTCATTGATCAACGCGGCGGCGTATCTGCCGCAGGTTGGAATTTCAATTATTGTTTTGATCGCTATGTTTATGCTTGGTCGTGTGGCAGGAAATTTGCTACTACGTGTTTTGCAAACCAGCACGCTTTCAAGAACACACAGGAACTTTTTCCGTAAAATTATCATCTGGATTTTTGTGCTGATTGGGGTTTCCATTTCTCTTAACATTTTAAATCTGAATGCTGCGTCGATCGGGTTGCTCACAGGAGGCGGGATCACTGCACTTGCATTCGGGATTGCCTTCAGGGATATCGGGGAAAATATCCTTGCGGGTATATATCTTGCATTCAGCAAGCCATTTAAAATGGGGGATCTTATTGCAACGGGCGATATTGAAGGCGAAGTTCAGGAAGTGGAACTGCGTCATACCCATATCAGGACATATGATGGCGTTGATATATTTATTCCCAATGCGCAGCTCTTTAACCAGCCACTTTTAAATTTTACAATGGATGGCCTTCGAAGGATAAGTTTCACTATCGGTATTGATTATGATGATGATGCGGCGCAGGCATGTATTTTATTGCAGGATAGAATTAAGAAAGTAGAAAATGTGCTCGCCGACCCTCCCTGTGTTGCCAGCATTTCAGGTTTTAATCCGCAATATGTGGAACTAAAGCTATATTACTGGATTGATACATTTAACAAGAAAGTGGATTACTGGCATGTTAAAAGCACGGTTATGGATGAATGCAGGTTAACGCTGAAAGAAAATGGTTATACATTTAGTTCAAACGTTGAGACAGCAAACACACTTAAAGTTACAGAGCCTGTAGAAGTCACCAGCACTAAAAAATAAAAAGCCGGGTTTTAAAGCCCGGCTTTTATAAAATCTATCTGGTTTCAATTTATTACATGATCGGGTTTTGAACCGAAATCATTGATGCAAGCATCGGAATTGAAAGCATTGTGTTTGTGCGGCTGAAAAGCATCGCTTTTCTTGCTGCGGCTGGTTTTGCGTCCGCGTCTGCCTCGACGATACCAAGGGCTATTTTCTGATTAGGCCAGATAACAAACCACACGTTAAAGGCCATGATCAGTCCGAGCCACATACCAAAACCGATATTGGGTTGTTCTAGCATAAGCGCTTCTACCAGATATCCGCTTCTCCAGGCCAAAGCCAGGCCGAAGAAAACAGTGAAGAAAGCGCCCCAGCGGAACCAGAATAAAGCTTCCGGTGCGATTACTTTACCGATGGCAGGTTTCTGCTCATCAGGAATTTTTGGCATGCTAGGAATTTGTACGAAGTTAAAGTACCAAAGCAGGCCGATCCACATAATACCACTGATTACATGAAGATAACGGATTAAAAATAGTTCCATTTCCATAATTTATTCCCTCCGTTTACATATTGTTCATCATGTCAGAAACGGCTCTTTCCGGCGCGCTCATCTGACTGTCATAAATGGCTTCTGTGGCGATTATCATAATCACGGTAAGTACGATACCCGCGACAATGGTAAGTGGTAGTGATTCTAAAATTTTACCCATTAATTTACCCTCTCATAAAAAAGTTATATGTTATGCGTCCCTGTATATTAGGATCACCTGATCGTTTGATTAGAACAGGTGTAAATTTAACAGTAAATTAACCATGCGTCAAAAAGACTCTTGTATCTTTTAATATTTTCAGCCATTTAAGACCCATGTCAGAACTTGAAACATACTGTGCCAAGCAGGTAAAAAAACATGATTATGACCGTTTTCTAATTTCGTTGTTCGCACCTGCGGATGTGCGGGAAGATTTATTTTCACTTTATGCATTTAACCATGAAGTCGCAAAAATCAGGGAAACCGTATCCGAACCGATGCTTGGTGAAATCAGACTTCAATGGTGGCGCGAAGCAATCGATGGTATTGAAAGTGCGACACCGCGTGATCATGAAGTTGTAAAGCCGCTTAATGATACGTTTCATAAACACTCACTTACTAAAGATATGTTTTATAAGGTCATTGATGCCAGAACTGCCGATATTTATGATGAGAACCCGGCAACAATAGCGGATTTTGAACGGTATCTGGGCGATACTTCGGGAAACCTGATGCGGATTGCGGCGTGGATACTGGGTGAACGGGACGAACATGTGCTGTCAATAACTTATGACCTTGGTCTTGTATGGGGGCTGATTGGGACGCTCAGGACAATTCGTTATCATATTTCGCTTAATAAATTATCATTACCGCAGGATTTGCTGGATGAATATGGCGTTAGCAAACGTGATCTTTTTTCCATGGAAGAAAGCGATGGGCTACGGGCATTGGTGGGTGCACTTTGCATAAATGCAGAACGGTATTTAGAGCACATATCTGGTGAAAAAAGACATTTGGGGAAAGAAGTGCGTTCAATTTTCCTGCTTACTGCGCTTGGCAGGTCTTATCTTAATATGTTTAAAAAAGCAGGGTATAACCCTTTCAAGATAAATGAAAAAGCAAGTACGTTTCAACGACAGTGCCGCCTGTTTTATTCAGCGATGTTCGGTTTGATTTAACCATTCATCTAGTGCTGCGAGTGCACGCTTTGATTTAAGCGGCTTTCTGTCTTTGCGTTTTATTTTGACTATACGGCCATCCACTTCATGCTTTTTTTCTTCAAGTGGTGGCATAATACCAAAGTTTACATTCATCGGCTGAAAAGTTTTTGCTGTTCCTGCTCCTTCAATATGGCCACCCGTAATATGATTGATCAGTGCGCCAAAGGCCGTGACAATAGGGGGCGGGGTAATTTTCTCACCTTTTAGATCTGCGGCAAGGAACCGCCCGGCCATAATCCCCATGGCACCACTTTCCACATATCCTTCAACGCCGGTGATCTGACCTGCGAAACGAAGGCGAGGCATCGATTTAAGCCTTAGTTGGTCATCAAGCAGCTTTGGGCTATTGATGAATGTATTGCGGTGAAGACCGCCAAGACGGGCAAATTCGGCCTTTTCCAGGCCGGGTATATTTCTGAATATTTCCTTTTGATAGCCATATTTCAATTTAGTTTGAAAACCGACCATATTGTAAAGTGTGCCGAGTTTATTATCCTGGCGAAGCTGTACAATGGCATATGGTTTTTCATCACTGTGGGGATTCGTAAGCCCAACCGGTTTCATTGGCCCGTAGCTGAGCGTTTCCGGTCCCCGTTCAGCCATTACTTCAATAGGCATACAACCTTCAAAAAATGGAATATCTTGTTCCCAGTCTTTATAATCCGATTTTTCACCGTCGGTGATGGCATCAATAAAATCATAATACTGCTGTTTCGATAAGGGGCAATTGATATAATCGGCACCATCACCCTTATCATAACGGCTTTGAAACCATGCCTTGTTAAAATCGATTGTATCCTTGTAAATAATTGGCGCAATGGCATCAAAAAACTGAAGCTCATTTTCGCCGGTAATTTCAAGAACGGCGTGTGCCAGTTTTTCGGAAGTAAGAGGACCAGTTGCGATAATCACATTACCCCATTCTTCCGGCGGGATGGTATCCACTTCACCGCGCTCAAGCGTAAATAATGAATGATCAAGAAGCTTTGATTGTACATAGTCGCTAAACAGATCACGATCAACGGCAAGTGCGCTTCCTGCGGGTACTTTGGTGGCTTCGGCGGCCTCCATCATCAGGCTGCCCAAGCGCCGCATTTCTTCATGCAGAAGCCCAACAGCATTATTTTCTATATCGTCTGACCGAAAACTGTTGGAACATACAAGCTCAGCCAGTCCATCAGTTTGATGGGCATTGGTGCCTTTAGTGCCACGCATTTCATGAAGGATCACCGGAATGTCACGCTTGAGTAATTGCCATGCAGCTTCCGTTCCGGCCATGCCGCCGCCAATAATATGAATAGGTGAGGTGCCCATAAATAGTCTGCCTTTAGTTCGAGAAGCTGATAGCATTAAACGGAAAAAAAGAGTAGCCCAAAAATGATAGCGCCTGCTTGGGCAAAGCAGGCGCATCAAAATGGAGTAAGTTGAGTATTATGGTATTACAGTTATTTGGGCATCTGTAATATTTTCAATATAGGTCTAGAAAGTTAACAAAAAGTTAATGAATATAAAAATTTTATAATAATTTTTTTAAAAGATATGTGTTTTATTAAATTATCATTTAAATACAAGTAGTTGCCTAACTATTTCGTGTATGAAATAATTGTAATAATCGTTAATTTTATTTCTTTTCTTGGCGGCAGCTTTACGCAAATTTAACAAATTGAGTCCCATTTTGGGGCAATTTAATTGCCTGAGTTATAGGATTTTTTTCAGATATTCGCCGGTAAAACTGCCTTTCGTGGCGGCGACTTGTTCCGGTGTTCCTTCAGCAATGATCATCCCGCCGCCACTGCCACCTTCTGGACCGATATCAATTATCCAGTCGGCTGTTTTAATCACATCAAGATTATGTTCGATTATTATGACGGTATTTCCCTTATCAACAAGCGCCTGAATTACTTCGAGCAGTTTTTTAATATCTTCGAAATGAAGTCCTGTTGTGGGTTCATCCAGAATATAAAGAGTGCGGCCGGTCGATCTTTTGGAAAGTTCTTTGGATAGTTTAACCCGCTGTGCTTCACCACCAGAAAGGGTCGTGGCTGCCTGTCCGATCTTGATATAATCAAGTCCTACTTTCTGCATCATTTTAATTTTGTCGCGTACGCTTGGAATGGCGGCGAAAAATTCAACGCCTTCTTCAACGGTCATATCCAGAATGTCGGAAATGGATTTTCCCTTGAATTTGATTTCAAGTGTTTCACGGTTATAGCGTTTGCTCTTACATACATCACATTGAACATAGACATCGGGAAGGAAATGCATTTCAATCTTGATTACACCATCCCCCTGACATGCTTCGCAGCGGCCGCCCTTTACATTGAATGAAAAACGTCCCGGTTTATAGCCGCGTGATTTTGCTTCAGGAAGTCCTGCGAACCAGTCACGGATCGGTGTAAATGCACCAGTGTAGGTGGCCGGGTTGGATCTCGGCGTGCGGCCAATTGGTGATTGATCAATTTCGACAATCTTATCGATATATTCAAGCCCGGTAATGTCTTTATGTTTACCGGGGATCACACGGCTGCGATTAATTTTCCGCGCAACCGCCTTATAAAGCGTATCAATCGTCAGTGTCGATTTGCCAGAACCCGATACACCGGTAATACAGGTCATAACCCCAAGCGGAAATTTTGCTGTTATATTTCGAAGATTATTGGCACTTGCGCCGGTAATGACAATTTCTTTTCGATTTTTTCCGGCAAAGTGTCCTTTGCGGCGTTCGGCAGGAACAGGTATCGACAGTTTGCCACTTAAATATTTACCGGTAAGGCTTTTTGCGTTTTTCATGATTTGGTCTGGGGTGCCCTGTGCTACCACTTCGCCGCCATGAACGCCGGCACCGGGGCCCATATCGATTACATGATCGGCGGAAGCAATGGCTTCCTCGTCATGTTCAACAACAAGTACCGTATTTCCCATATCCCGAAGATTTTTAAGCGTTTTAAGCAGTCGGCTGTTATCCCGCTGATGAAGCCCGATTGACGGTTCGTCCAGAACATATAAAACACCGGTTAGCCCTGAACCGATCTGACTGGCAAGACGGATACGCTGGCTTTCACCACCGGATAGCGTACCCGAAGTTCGGGAAAGATTTAAATATTCAAGTCCGACATTATTCAGGAAACCCAGGCGTTCTGTTATTTCCTTCAAAACCCGGTAGGCAATTTCATTTTCCTTGTCTGTCAGTTTTTTGGATAACCCATCAAACCATTCGAATGATTTTCGTACCGATAATTCTGTAATTTCGCTTATATGTTTGCCATCAATTTTGACAGCAAGTGCTTCCTGCTTCAGGCGATGACCATGGCACGCGTCACAGGTTGTTGCTGACTGGAATTTTGCAAGCTCTTCGCGGATCATGCCGCTGTCTGTTTCGCGCCAACGCCGTTTGATGTTCCCGATCACACCTTCGAAGGGTTTTTTGACCTTATAGCTTTTGATATTGTCGCTGTTATAGGTAATTTCGATTTCTTCATCACCACTTCCGAAAAGGAGAATATCTTGTATTTTTTTGCTAAGTTTTTCAAAGGGTGTGGTGATTTTAAACCCGTAGTGTCTTCCTACACTTTCAAGCGTTTGGGTATAATATGGTGAATTGGATTTACCCCATGGGGCAAATGCACCTTCTGTTAAGGCGAGTTTTTTATCCGGCACCACCAGTTCAGGATCAAAATAAAGTTTTTCACCAAGTCCGTCACAGGTGGGGCAGGCACCAAACGGATTATTAAAGGAAAAAAGCCGTGGTTCAATTTCTTCTATTGTGAAACCTGAAACAGGGCAGGCGAATTTGGCTGAAAACAATGTTCGCTCGGCTTTTTCATCTGCCACTTCCGCTACTGCAAGCCCTTCAGAAAGATTAAGGGCGGTTTCAATGCTGTCTGCAAGGCGGGTTTCCAGTCCATCACGGACAACAACGCGGTCCACCACCACTTCGATGTCATGTTTAATTTTTTTGTTTAGATCGGGTACATCTTCGATTTCATAAAATTCACCGTCAACCTTTACACGTTGAAAACCGGCTTTCAGCAGTTCCATAAATTCTTTTCTGTATTCACCTTTGCGTCCGCGCACAATTGGGGACAGAAGATAAAGTCTTGTACCTTCCTCCATTTCCATAACCTTATCAACCATCTGGCTTACGGTCTGGCTTGTGATAGGCAGGCCTGTTGCCGGGGAATAAGGTATACCGATCCGTGCAAATAAAAGCCGCATGTAATCATACACTTCGGTAACTGTACCAACTGTTGAACGCGGGTTGCGGCTTGTGGTTTTTTGTTCAATGGAAATAGCAGGGGATAACCCCTCGATATGATCCGCATCCGGTTTTTGCATCATTTCAAGGAATTGGCGTGCGTATGCAGATAGGCTTTCCACGTAGCGTCGCTGACCTTCCGCATATATGGTGTCAAACGCAAGTGATGATTTACCGGATCCGGAAAGCCCGGTAATTACGACAAGTTTATCCCTTGGAATATCCACATCCACTGATTTTAAATTATGTTCTCGCGCCCCGCGAACGGATATTTCAGTGAGCATTTATTTACCCTTATATGGAATCAGAGCCGCTATTTTTGTCTTCCTTCTACGGCAAAGTAAAGTATTTTTAAGATAAGTAAAGTTCTTATTTTGTTCTTTTTGTCAAAGACTTGTAAAATAGCCCTAAAAAGCCTTTGCGGATAGATCAAATGGTGTCTATGGTGATGCATATTAGATTCGATTTAAAGACAAGGAATATCATCATGGCGGGCAGCGTTAACAAAGTAATTCTTATTGGTAATCTGGGGCGTGACCCGGAAGTGCGCAGTACGCAGGACGGATCACCCATTGTGCAATTAAGTATTGCGACATCCGATACGTGGAAGGACCGTGCAACCGGTGAACGCCGTGAACGTACAGAATGGCACCGGGTGGTGATTTTTAATGAACATCTTTGCCGCGTAGCTGAAAATTACCTTAAAAAAGGTTCAAAGGTTTATGTGGAGGGCTCACTTCAAACCCGTAAATGGACCGATCAGCAAGGCGTCGAAAAATATACAACGGAAGTGGTGCTTCAACGCTTTAATGGGGAACTTACCATGCTTGATGGGCGTGGCGACAATGATGGTGGTGGAAACTGGGGCGGTGATAACGGTGGTGGTTTCAGTGACGGACCAGGGCCGAGTGGTGGTGGTTCAGCACCTGCAGGTGGCGGTGATTTTGATGATGAAATCCCATTTTAAAGTTAACTAAAAATCTATTTATGAGCAGATTTTTTACAAACTATTTTTTGGGCAGGTTAGTTATAAATTACGTTTTGTGAATTTATTTAAAAAACCTTTTAAGATCATATAGTTAAAACAAAAATAAATTTAAATTTCATATTTAATAATTGAATATTAAATATGAAACAAATTCGCTTTTCAAATAACTCATAGATTACTAAATCATTTAAAATTTATCGCAAGGATTCGCTTGCGAAGCTTTTGATTGGAGATATCTTTATGAGCTCAGATAAAATTGTGAAAACAGCTCAACGAACTTTGGGGCCGCTTCCCGATTTGGAACGCCATTTGCCGGATGAATGGTGGCGTACACTATTTAACGCGGTATATTTAACTACAGATGGAGATGTAGTGGAAAATGACGAGAACACCATCCATGAAATTGATACCCTTATCAAAGCGGTAGACATTAGGAAAAATGACGAAATACTTGATTTATGTTGTGGCCAGGGCCGGCATAGCATTGAGCTGGCCCGGCGCGGTTATAATAATTTAACCGGTATCGACAGATCGGGTTACCTTATAAGACTTGCAAGAAGAAGAGCAAAAGCAGCCTATCTTCAAATTAAGTTCAAAGAAGGTGATGCGAGGCGTATCTCGCTGCCGGAAAGTTCACGTGACTGTGTTCTGATGATGGGCAATTCATTTGGCTATTTTGACCAGGAAGAAGATGACACAGCCGTTTTACAGGCAGTAAAAAAGGTC
>JAUILB010000075.1 GCA_030432815.1 Alphaproteobacteria bacterium
GGCCGCAGGATGGAAACAGATCCTTGGCTGGTTCTTCGCTGTGATCCCCATCTGGTTCATTTCAGTGGTTGGCTTACAGCGCATCATTGCCGCGCGGGACGTAAAAACGGCGCAGCGCGCATTTTTCCTTACCGGTATTCCCCTTGAATGGCCGCTTTTCGCGGTCGGCAGTGCCATTGTCGGCATGGTCGCGCGCATTTTAATGCCTGACCTGCCCGACCCGGAAATGGCAACACCGATGATGATCATGACATTGCTGCCAATTGGCCTTGGCGGGTTGGTGATCGCAGCCTATATCGCCATTGTTATGTCCACGGCGGATAGCTGCCTGATCGGCCCGGTCGCAATTTTTACCAAGGATATCTATAAAAAATATATCAGACCCGATGCATCGGAAAGTGATATGCTCTGGGTTGCGCGCGTTATGACGATTATCTTGGGAATAGGCACCATCGCCAGCGCGTTTCTTGTGCCAAACGTGCTGGATTTAATCCTTTATGCCTATACGTTCGGAGCAGCGGGTATTTTCTTTCCCATGCTGGGTTTATTATTCTGGAAACGCACTACGGCCACAGGTGCTTTCTGGAGTATAATACTCGGCGGTAGTGCCGCCCTTATCTGGACCGCGGCAGGAGAACCGATGGGATTTGCTTCATCCTATATCGGGTGGGCGGTATCGCTTCCGGTAATGGTGCTCGTATCGCTTTTAACAGAGCATAGCCCTGAAGAAGATTTCGAAAGCTTTTACTAACCCTATTCACTAAATTTTTAACTATTTCATATATTGTTCATGATTATTATTAATCAGGACGTTCAATATGTGTCGTTTCGTGGGTTATAAGGGGAAATCAATTCCTATCGCGGATTTGCTTATCAAATCTGAAAATTCACTTATTATTCAATCCATTGATGCCAAGGAAAGCAAAAAACCGGTCAATGGGGATGGCTTTGGCGTTGGATGGTACCCAGACCATAATGACCTGATACCCGGTGTTTTTACCAGCATTGAACCGGCATGGAGCAACCGAAACTTATTGAGATTATCCGAAAAAATAATCTCGCCATGTTTTTTTGCCCATGTTCGCGATGCAACAATTGGCATGCCTGTCACCCAACTTAACTGCCATCCATTTCGTTACGGTAAATATCTTTGGATGCATAACGGCTTTATTGACAGTTTTAAATTGATACGCCGTTATCTGATGAAGGACCTGTCAGATGATGCCTTTAACATGATTGAAGGAAATACGGATTCTGAATTCTGCTTTTCATATTTTTTAAATCAGATCAACATGGATCAGAATGTATCAACAGAGGATCTCGCCGCCAATATGATGGCGATGATCGAAAATTTGCGATTGGCGCTTTGTCATCTTGAAATCACATCCCATTCAATGCTTAATTTCGCCGTTACGGACGGAGAAAACATTATTCTGACCCGTGCCGTATGTGGTAAAAATATTGAAGCCCCGACCCTTTATTATTCAAACACAGATGATGCCGTTATTTTTGCCAGTGAACCCCTTAATAAGGTTCGTGATAACTGGCAAAAACTGCCAACAAATTCTGTATTTGTGATGGATAAGGAAAATTCGATCGAAATTTTACAGCTCTAATTATTATCCCTAGGCAAATCCCTAAATTTTTTAACAGAAAACTTAAACTGCATTGCCATCTTCTTGACAGAATGATGCCTAGGTGTCAATTTTGGTGTGGCATCAAATAAATATCTAATTACCCGGGGCAGGTATGAGCTTTAATAACAATAATAATAAAAAAGATACAATACTCAATGCTTTCTACGAATGTAGAACATCACTTATACGATATATCAAACGATATATCGGCAAAAGAGACGACCCTGAAGATATTTTACAGGAAGCTTTCTTAAGGACTTACCGGGCAAATGAAGCAAACAATATTGAGTTTCCCAAGACATATATGTTTAAAACGGCCAAGAACCTTGCGGTAAGGGAAAAAACAAAAATGTCTGCCCGTCTTACAGAATATATAGAGGATTATAGCGGCCCGGCGTTCTCTAACAATGAGGCTTCTGCATTTGACATGCTGGAAAGAAAGCAAAACAAGCAGCTTTTAGTTGCTGCAATTAATACATTACCACCTAAATGCAGAACCGTAACAATAATGAGATTAATCTATGGTATGCCGCTAAAAGATATTGCAGAAAATATGGGAATTACATTGAGCACTACTGAAAAGCACATAGCCAAAGGACTTGAACGTTGTGAAACCTATGTACGGTTACACATCGGTGGCGATGATATAAACAAAAGAAGTGTAGCCGCAGGAAGAAAAAGATTGGGAGATTCTAGCGATGACTGAAATCGTAAATTTTCCCGACGAAAAGGCAAAAATTATCAAAGAAGCATGTGAATGGCTCGCCAGAATGGACGGCCATGAATTATCCGAAGAAGAAAAAGCAGAATTAAATAACTGGTTTAGAAAAAGTGATAAACACAGACGCGAACTGGAGCGGCTAGCAAAAATCTGGGATAATATTGAGGATGCGGATATAAATGATGCATTATTGGCAAATGAAGAAACAGTTCAGAAAAAAAACAGTGGTAATTATTCCAGTCACCATAACAGAAGCAGATTTCCTATCTTAAAATCAATAGCTGCCAGCATATTTATTTTAATATCAGCAGGCTTTTTATTACATTTAAATAACCTATCCCAATTCAAATCCACCAATGGAAAATACGTAACAAATGTCGGTGAACTGCAAACTGTTATGCTATCTGACGGCTCTGAAATTAAACTGAACACGGACACATTGATCGAAGTTAATTATAACGACGGCAATCGAAATATACATTTATACCGTGGTGAAGCCCATTTCAAAGTGGCGCATGATCCCGATAAACCTTTCACGGTCAAAGCCCGTAAAGGAGACGTAAGAGCATTGGGCACTGTTTTTTCCGTCCGTTTAAGGAATGATCACGTTAATGTTATTGTTGAAGAAGGAAAGGTCCGCATTCGTGCTGATGAAACATATAATCAGAATAATAACGAGCTACTGACAATACCGGAAGATACGTTAAAGAGTGAGCAGAAAAATATAGTTGTTGTCGCCAATGCGGGCAGAAACGTTGTATTTGGGGAACAGGAAATTGAATCAATTGTTCAGGAAGAAAAAGAAGAAATTGAACGAAAATTTTCATGGCGCAATGGGATGCTGGCTTTTGATGATGAGCCGTTATCCGACGTTATAGATGAAGTATCCAGATATACGTCCAATCAAATTATCATCGCCGATCCTGAAATCCGCTCTCTGAGAGTAGGTGGGTATTATCCGATCAGTAAAATACAAACAGTTCTTGATGCTCTTGAGTTAAACTTGGGACTTAAAATTAAACAGGTAGATGAACATACTTTTTATATCACAAGCGACGGAACCTGATTTAATTTATTAGTGTAAAAAATTATTTACTTAAAAACTGACCGTGGTCTTTATGTGCGGTTTTTTTATATTTTAGAATGGAAAAGAATGATCAGATATCCAGATAAAAAAATAATTTCTATCATAGTAGAGGAATTATATAACATTGCGCTCTTTATATACAAGGCCATGTTAAACTGGATGTTTTCGTTCTTAAAAATAGTAGTTACACATTCGAAAAATGTGGCTGTAATGGCGGAGGATAGAGTTTGATCAGTAGGATATTCATCTGTACTTTCTGCGTCATGTCACTGTTGTGGCAGGCTGTAGTTTATGGAAATACCACTGATGGCATATCCGAAAAAATTGAATTCGATGTGCCCTGCCAATCCGCAGATGATGGATTGCGCGAGTTTGCAAGACAAGCAGGACTTGCCGTGATTTTCCGCCAACAAAGTGTGACTTCGTTTACAACAAATATCGTAAAAGGAAGTTATGAAATTGATGCAGGTCTGGCCCGCCTATTGGATAATACCGGGCTTGAAGGAAGCATATCCGATAGCGGTACGCTTATTATCGAACCGATACCTTCTGACAGACTTGCAAAAACACAGTCTAGCGAAGGAAATCGAATGAATAATGAAGAACAAGGAGTTAAAAAACGATCATCCAGCCTTTTGATGTCGCTTTTGGTTGCTACAGGTTTAACCGCACAGGATTCTGCAACACAACAAGCAAACGCGCAACAAGCCGCAACAAACGATGATCAAGATATTGTTGTTGTTACTGGTCGGCGTGTTTCAACTGCTTCGGATGCTATTGGGGAAGGTGAAGCTGGAAATACAGTTTCTGTAACAAGGGAAGCTCTTTTATCTGCTCCGGCCGGTGTGTCAGGATTAAAAGCACTGGAAGGACTACCCGGATTTAACGTACAGACAGATGGCGCACTCGGTCTGTATGAATTTGGTAACTCTGTAACAGTTCGCGCCTTTAATTTTCAACAAGTTGGGTTTGTATTGGACGGCATACCGATGGGTAGGCCAGATGCTTTTGGGGGGAGTCCAATATTCCGGTATGTTGATAATGAAAATCTTCAACAGGTAAGGGCATCCCCCGGTTCAGGTGATGTTTCATTACCGTCAGCAACGTCTTTGGGACCAGTTGTTGAATATATAACCACAACCCCATCCGAAGAATTTCGGGCAAATATGCAAATTGCCTTTGGTGATGATAAATTGAGGCGGAGTTTCATTAAACTTGAAACAGGGGACATTAACGGCTTCCGTGGCTATATCAGCCGTTCGAAAACCGATAGTAACTTATGGCGTGGGCCAGGAACGATTGACCGCGAACATTTCGAAGGAAAACTGCGTTATGATTTTGATGATAACTCATATATTAGCGCGCAAATGGTCTATAATGACTTCTTTGATTATGATTCACCCTCAATAACCAGAGCAGCTTATGAAGCGACCACGGATACCAACCCTTCACGCGATGGTGTTGGCCGAAACATTGCTTACCTTGGTACAGTTCCGGATCTTGGCGTTGGGACAGATGTTCAATTCCAAAATGGAAATTATACAGGGTATTATATTGATCGTGTTAATGTTCGGGAAGATCTTCTTGTCGGTGTTACAATCGCAACAGATATTACAGAGAGTGTGGATTTTAAAACTACTGGTTATTACGAAGATAAGGATGGTTTTGGGGTTTCTCCTGATAGCTATTCCAATACTTTAGGTCATTATAACGAACAAATAGGTGCAGGTGTACCGGCCGCATTCGGATTACCCCTTGTTATGCCACGTGGTGTACAATATGGACTATCGTCAGTAGGTGGTGACCGCAAGGGCGCATCTACAACCGTCACATTCCATGTAGAAAACCACAGCATTGAAATTGGTGGCTGGTTTGAAAACGAAACCTACAACCGTACACAGCTTCGCTTAAACAAAGAAGGTGGTAATCCGGCTGGGGCACTTATTGTTCCTGATGAAGTCGCCTACTACAGAAGAAATTACACTTCCGAAAGGGACTTCTTCCAATATAACATCAAAGATACCATTCACCTGTTGGATGATAATCTTACGTTGGAAGTTGGATTTAAAGGCCTTTATCTGGATTATAAACTTTCCGGGTTCAGGGACTTTGATGACTATTCACGTGTCGTAGGTGGTAACCCTGTTCTTGGGTATGGGCCTCAAGTTGTTGGAAATGAATTTAATGATGGCTTCCTGCCTATGGTAGGTGCTGTCTACAAATTGACAGACACAGAACAACTTTTTGCTTCTTATTCACAAAACTTTTCACTGCCACGTGGTGCTGATGATCTATATGATAACATTACCACTCCGGATATTGGTGGTGAGAAATCAACCAACTATGAAATCGGCATTCGTACAAACCGCCCGACATTTAACGCTGCTTTAGGGTTTTATTATATTGATTTTGATGATCGCATTGAAACCACAGGTCGGGAAGTCCCTGGGCAACCAGGATTGATAGAAAGTATTGCTCATAATGTAGGTAGTGTTGAAGCTTACGGTATTGAATTTACCGGAAACTGGAAACCGGAATTTTTCCAGGATTATGCATATATTTCTGCGAACCTGACTCACAATGTAGCAACGTTTAAAAATGATATTCTTGACGGTTCCGGCAATCCACTCGGAATTGTAGACAACAGCCTGCCTGATAGCCCTAAATGGTTAGCGACTATAGGCTTGACTGTGGAACCAACGGACTGGATCATTGCAAACATAAGCGCACGTCACACCGGGATGCGGTATGCTGACTTTATCAATACACAGGAAATGGAATCATATACTGTAGTTGATGCATATATCGAATTTGGTAGCGGTGTTGAAGAAATAGGGCCACTTAAAAACCTTAAGGCGCGGGTCAATGTAACAAACTTGTTTGATACTGATACATTGTCATTTACATTTGGTACACTTAATGGAACCGCTTCGTATAGGCCACTATCACCACGCACCTTCCAGGTTTCTATTGGTGCTGATTTCTAAATTCCCCAAATATACTGAATTAAGCCGGGACTAAATCCCGGCTTTTTTTGGAAAATCGAAATATACCCGTTAAGCGACTTGCCCATTATGCTGTGATGGGCGATCGCCAAAGCCATTTTGCATTACTTCCGGATTTGATGTCGGCTCATCTTTAGCTGTCATGCCGACCTGCCCTTTAAAACTGCTATCGGTGACGTAAAGATTTGCAAGTGCCTCAGCAACATATTCCTTTGTAAAGGCCAGTTCAACGCCCTGATATTTACAATTTGAAATCACCTGATCAATAATGAATTTCGGTTGGTAAGCCGCAAGTGCCTTGCCGGATACTTTTATAATCTGATGAACTGTAAACTGGAATATTTCATCAGTAAGCTCAAGCCCCGCCTTGCGTGCAACGGCAGCATAGATTGCTTTAAAAGCATCAAGCGACGGATCTTTTGTTTCCAGCTTATAAGGTATACGACGTAAAAAAGCCGGATCCATAAGGTCATCTGGTGCCATATTTGTCGAAAAAATAACAAGTTCATCAAATGGAAGTTCAAATGATTTGCCGCTATGCAGCTTCAGAAAATCAATGCGGCTCTGAAGCGGTACTATCCAACGATTAAGAAGCTGTTCCGGACTTACCTGCTGACGACCAAAGTCATCAATGATAAAGGTGCCATTTAGGGCTTTGATATGAAGCGGTGCTTCATAATATTTGCTAATCTCGTTAAATTTAAGATCAAGCATTTCCATGTTAAGTTCGCCACCCGTAATCACCACAGGACGTTTACAGGGAACATAACGCTTATCAACCATTTCACGGAAAAGCTTTCGGCGTTCCTCCGGTCGATTTTCAACCTCAACACTATTATGTACTGATGGATCAAATACTTTAATGATTGTTCCATTTACTTCAATGGCATGCGGAATATAAATCACACTGTCATAAATATGTGCGACTTTTTCAGCAACGGTGGTTTTACCATTACCTGCAGGACCATAGATCAGGATGCTCATGCCTGAATTAACTGCCGGGCCAAGCCGTCTGGTAAATTCATCCGGCACCACAATATCGGAAAATGCCTTTTCAATATCCTCTGGTGATACACGCTCGTCCCCAATCGCTTGTGTACGAACCTGTTCCGAATATTTATCAAGCGGAATAGGTGCTGGACCGAAATACTGATTTTGATTAAGGGCATCCTGAACAAATTTACGTCCCGCACCAGTAAGGTTATATCGAAGTGCCCCCATACCGTTGGCTGTGGCTGCCATTGTGCCGACAGATTCTATTTGTTTCCTGTTTACAAGGGCTTGAAGTGCCTGTTCAACTACATTAGTAGGAAGTTTAATTTCATCAGAAAGCTGGACAACTGTTTCAAGGTTTTCCAAATACATACCCTTACCTACTAATTGAAGAATTATGTTTGGATCATACCCGACTTCACTTAACTTTTTGGGTGCTTTTGGCTCATACAACATTCTGATATTTCCCTTCGTACTGTTTTGAAAAAAAGTATCTCAAACAATTCTTACGTAAGGGTTACTGAATAGATAGAATTTTTGGTAATGATGTATACCCATCATCAGATTTGTTGCAGTCAACCTCAAATTGTGGTTTCTTTACATAACAAACACATAATGCGGGAGTTTATATGGGGCGTGATATAGAGGTTTTTGAAATCACTGAGGAAGACCGCAATAAATTTGCGGACCGTGTCTATGATTGTTTAGAGGCCCTAAAAATAACACTGGACAAACCCGGTTTTGGCGAAGGGGCTATCAGCCTTGGTGCTGAGCTGGAATGTTGCATTGTCACAGATAAAGGTGATGTTGCCCCCATAAACAAAGAAATACTTGATGATTTGAATGACCCACAATTTCAGCATGAATTAAATAAATTTAATCTGGAATTCAACCTGTCGCCGGTTCCTGCTAAGGGTGCCCCGTTTACAAAAATGCGCATCGAAGCTGACAAGGCATTAAACCGCGCACAACAACTTGCCAAAAACAGAAATGCCAATCTGATACTAACCGGCATCCTGCCAACACTAAAAGAAAAAAATTTCAAACCATCCTATATGACCGATGTAGGGCGCTATCATATGTTGGACCGTGAATTACATAAAATGCGCGGCGAAGCCTTTAACATTAACATTGATGGCAAAGATCCTCTTAAAATGAAATGTGACCATGTAACATTGGAAGGTGCAAATACATCCTTCCAACTGCATTTAAGGGTTGAACCTGAAAAATTTGCTGACACCTTTAATGCAGCACAAATCATGACCCCGATGTCAGTCGCACTGGCTGCCAATTCACCCCTGCTACTTGGTCATCGGCTGTGGCAGGAAACACGCGTTGCACTGTTTCGTCAAAGTATCGATTACCGCCATCGTGACAATGTAAACTGGCGGCAACCCTGCCGTATTTCATTTGGTTACGGCTGGGTTCGTGATGGTGCTTATGAACTGTTTTCAGAGGCCGTTGCGCTTTATCCCTCCCTGTTCCCGGTGCTTGGCAATGAAAACCCGTATGAAGCTATACGTAATGGCCGCCTGCCAAAACTTGAAGAACTTAACCTGCATATGGGGACAACCTGGCCGTGGAACAGGGCCGTTTATTCACATATCGATGGAGGGCATTTAAGAATTGAGATGCGTTCCCTTCCTTCCGGCCCTACGCTGGTTGATATGGCCGCTAATGCAGCATTTTTAATTGGTTTGACTGTTGGCTTCCGCACAGAAGTACGTGAATTTCTTCCATCACTTCCTTTTCGACATGCGGAATATAATTTTTACCGCGCCGCGCAATCGGGGCTAGAGGCAAATATAATCTGGCCCGATAAACGTCAACGCCAATCTTCAGAAAAACCAATTATTGATGTTATAAAATCACTACTTCCATTAATGGAAAAAGGCCTTTCAGAATTAGGCGTCGATGAGGATGAAATTTCCAAATATAAAGAAAATATTGAAAACAGACTGAATTCACGTATGACCGGATCAAGCTGGCAATTGATGATGCTAAAAAAATATAAAAATACAGGCTTAAATACAGAAGACAGTTGCAAGGCCATGACACTTAAATATATTGAGCAACAATATAAAGGCAAATCAATCATCGAATGGCAAACTGACCCCTGATGCATGAATCAGTAAAGATAATCAAAGACCCCGAAGCCACTTCTATCGGCCATAGTGTTAAAGAATTTCTATGTCGTTTAGGTGGTCCTACGTGGATTGATATCACAGGTCACGACACGAGCCGGAACCGTGTTTTTGTTACATTGCTTCATGGCAATGAGCCCTCCGGCGTCAAAGCAATTTTTAACTGGTTAATTAATCCGGACAGAAAAACACCGCTTACCAATATAAGTTTTTTTATCTGTTCCGTTGAAGCCGCGCTGATCGATCCTGATTTTTCCCATCGCTATCTTGAAAACGAACCGGACATGAACCGTTGCTTTCGCCCACCCTTTAATGGAAAAAACGGCATATTGGCTGAACAGGTTTTAAAGCGTGTTCAATCGTTGGCACCGGAAGCAATGATTGATGTCCATAATACTTCCGGTTCCGGCCCGGACTTTACCATTGCCCCAAGTCAGGACGATGCTTTTGCCGCGCTTGCCGCAAATTTTTCACGGCGCTTTATCATTACCAATATATCGCTGGGCTCCCTCATGGAAGCGGATGTAGGATGCCCGATCATAACACTGGAATGTGGCGGTAGTTTCGATATGAGTGCCGATCAGACAGCAATAAACGCTATAGAAATTATGACAACCCACGATAACCTGTATCAACAGGCCTTAAGATCGGGTGTAAGCATTTATAGGGGTCCACTCAGATTTGAATTAAAAGAAGGTGTTAAAATCGGCTTCGGTGAAACACCAAAAGAAGGATGTGATGTAACACTGGCAGCAGATATTGAAAAACATAATTTTGGTATAACACAGGCAAATGATTTCCTTGGCTGGGTCGGACCCGCGGGTCTTGATTATTTCACGGCTATTGATGATCAGGGCATTGATATCAAGAACCAGCTTTTTGAAGTCCGTGAGGACAAATTATTCACCAAACAAACCCTGCGTCTGTTCATGGTAACCCCGCGCCCTGAAATTGCGACAAAAGACTGTTTATTTTATTTGGTAAAAGCGGAATAAACATTCCGCCCATAATTAACTCGCCAGATCCGTAAGAAGTCTGTGCCATATCCTCATCGACATTGGCAGACTTGAAACCGGCGTTCTTTCATTTAGACCGTGGCTAAATTCATCACTGTTTCGGATAAAAATACCCATCATCGCATAACTCGGGATGCCGGCCGCCCTGAAATGCGCACCATCGGATGCACCAAGTGATAAATGGGGTATAATCGGTACATTCGGATATTCAGCATGAATTGCACGCCCAACCGCTGAAAATACATCTTCCCGCATAGGCGAAGACGGACTTTCCGGAACCACATCCACCATATCAAGCGTCCATTCAAAAGCATCGTTATTCATAACGTCTTTTAATTGCTCTAATGTGTTATCAATCC
>JAUILB010000407.1 GCA_030432815.1 Alphaproteobacteria bacterium
AATCACTTCTGTTAGAAGCATTTCAGACGTTTTAAGTTTATCATTATCTATATTTCTTAGATCAACAGTCATGGAAACTCTACCCGGGACGACATTAACCAGATTAGGTTTAGGTGTAATAACACCGACAGTACCCACCTGTCCTTCACCAACCGTTTCTGTAATTTCACGCACGGCTACAGTCAGCTTCGCTGCTGCAAGGCCGGCATCTTTTCTAAGATGCATTGGTGTTGTCCCAGCATGGTTCGATTGACCTTCTATCGTTACTTTAGTCCATGAAATCCCCTGTACGCCTTCTACAACACCGATATGAATATTTTCATTCTCAAGAACGGGCCCCTGTTCTATATGCAGTTCCACAAATGCATGCGGTACAACCGCCCCACAATCCATCGTCCCAAGATAATTGGTACTTATCAGTGCTTCGATAAGTGATATCCCTTCATTATCCTTTATATCATGTGCTTCTTCAACGCTCATACCGCCAGCATAGACAAGCGATCCTAGCATATCCGGTTGAAATCGCACGCCTTCTTCATTTGTGAATATCGCAACACAAAGATCATGTTTTGGAACTTCCTCTGCCTCTTTATAGCTAGCAAGCACTTCAAGCGCACTGATCACGCCATAACAGCCATCAAGATGCCCACCATTACCAACCGTATCAATATGAGAACCCATCATTATTGGTGAGCCGCTTTCCTTCCCCCTTAAAAAGCCAAAAATATTACCAATCTTGTCAATTTCGACTTCCAGTCCTGTCTCCTTCATCCAGGATACAAGCAGATCACGACCGGCAATATCATCTTCGGTTAACGCAATTCGGCACGAGCCGCCATCGGACGTTTTTCCAATTTCAGCAAGTGCCGAAAGCCGTTCATGAATTCTTTTTGTATTCAGTTGCACCTTATATCACCTCGGATGCAGCCACCCCGGAAGGAAGCTATATGGGTCTTTATTCACCTTATCATCGTAGGCAATATTAAGTTCTGCAAGCCTTTTTTGCAAACTGCCATCCTTGCAGTCATCAAATACATCTGTGCATCCGCCAACAAATTCACCACCGATAAATATTTGAGGAAATGTATCCCATGTGGTCTTGTTACGAAGCGCAGCTCTGATTTTACCACCGCGATTATCGGGCTGATACTCTACCGCATCAATATCCACTGATTTAAATTTAATGCCATAAGCGGCACACATCTTCTTAACAGACCAGCAGAATTCGCACCATTCAAGGGCAAACATGACGACCTTATTATCTTTATCATTGATTATATTTGAAACTTCCTTCACGGCATTTTCATCAAGGATTTCTTCCTTTTTTCTGTCGCCATTAGCGGGGGGCGGTGCAGCAACATCAAAACGATAATTCGGTGTTGATTTGGAAATTTCCTTTTCCTCATCGGTCATTTCTGTCGCTACCCAGTCAAATAGTGGCGTGCTTAAATAACGTTCACCGGTATCAGGAAGCATTACAAGTATATTTGATCCATCAGGTGCCGTTTTTGCAATTTCAAGTGCTGCAGCAAGTGTCGCCCCTGCGGTCACACCAACAAAAATACCTTCCTTTTGCGCAAGGTTTTTGGAACACTCCAGTGCAAAATTACCGTCCACCGGTATCACATCGTCTATCGTGCCGTTATGAACGGCCTGTTCTGTCAGTCGGGGAATAAAGTCCGGTGACCACCCCTGCATCAAATGCGGCCTAAAATTAGGATGACTTTCCTTGTTCGAGCCGTCAGCATTTCTTGCCTGGGGAATACCACTGCCAAGAAGCTGTGCGTTATCGGGTTCCGCAACAATGATTTTTGTATTTGGGCTTTCCTTTTTCAGTTTACGTGAAACACCATTTACAGTGCCGCCGGAACCGAAACCTGAGACCCAGTAATCAAGACCAATTTCCGAAAAATCATCTAAAATTTCAACCGCCGTCGTATTTTCGTGAATATCGGCATTTGCCGGGTTCTCAAACTGTTTTGATTGCCACCAACCGTGTTTTGCCGCAAGCTCTTCTGCCTTGGCGACCATACCGGAACCTTTCAGT
>JAUILB010000076.1 GCA_030432815.1 Alphaproteobacteria bacterium
AAAAGCAGGAAGATTTCGTGAAGACCTTCATTTCAGATTGAATGTCGTAAATTTGAATATCCCGCCGCTACGAAAACGTCCTGAAGATATCCGAGTTCTTTGCAAGCATTTCGCCAAAAAATATGCCGAATTCAACGCAATCGCAGAAAAAAAGGTTTCTGATGAAGCCATGCAGGTTTTAATCAATCATGGCTGGCCCGGCAATGTTCGTGAGCTGGAAAATACTGTGCACCGTGCTGTACTTCTGACGTCAGGTTCTGAGATCAGTAAAAATGATATTTTACTGCCAGATGGGAAACCACACATTGAAATTCAATCTCAGACCCACAAAGGAAACTCACCGGATGGAACAGAGCCATTATCCACATCAAGTATGGTTGGTAAAACCGTATCCGATGTCGAACGCGATTTAATTATTGATACACTTAAACATTGCCTTGGCAACAGAACTCATGCGGCAAATATTTTAGGAATTTCGATCAGAACCTTAAGAAATAAACTCAACATCTATATGTCAGAAGGCGTAAATGTACCTAGTCCCGGGGACGGGCAACCAACCTCTCTTTGAAGAAGAAATGAAGTAATTAAATGAGCGATACTTCCGCAAATAACGTCTTGGGTGGAGCTTCCGGTTTTTTCACCGGCAGGTCAGATATCATGATGGCCATAGGGGTAGTCTGTATTCTTACAGTGTTATTCCTGCCCCTGCCTCCCTGGTTGCTTGACTTCAGCCTGACAATTTCCATTACCTTTTCCATCATGGTACTTATGACCTGCCTGTTTATTGAAAAGCCGCTTGAATTTAATGCTTTTCCAACGGTTCTTTTGATATCAACGATGATCAGGCTTTCGCTTAACGTGGCGTCAACCAGACTTATTTTAACCGAAGGGCATACAGGACAGGATGCTGCCGGTAACTTGATTGGTGCCTTGGGATCCCTGGTCATAAGCGGAAGTTACATAATAGGGCTTATCCTTTTTTCAATACTGCTAATTGTTAACTTTATGGTGATCACAAAAGGTTCCGGCCGGATCGCCGAGGTTGCGGCAAGGTTTAGCCTTGATGCCATGCCAGGTAAGCAGATGGCCATTGACGCTGATTTATCATCAGGACTTATTGATGAGGATGAGGCCCGTGCACGGCGCAAAAACCTGGAAGATGAAAGCACATTTTTTGGCGCCATGGACGGCGCATCCAAATATGTTCGTGGCGATGCAATTGCGGGTCTTTTGATTACATTTATCAATATCATCGGTGGTATCATCATCGGGGTTGCACAAAATGGCATGTCATTTAATCAGGCCGCAAATGCTTATACCCTGCTTACGATTGGTGATGGTCTGGTTAGTCAAATTCCGGCACTGATTGTATCGTTGGCCGCAGGTCTACTCATAACAAAAGCAGGTATAACAGGCAAAACAAACGTGGCGTTGTTTGGACAACTGTCAAATCATCCCCGTGCCCTGTTCGTTGGAGGTGGTCTTCTATTTTGTATGTCTGTTCTACCTGGCATACCATTTTTACCTTTCGCCTTCTTTGCCGCAATATTAACCACGATCGGTGTCACAATGTCACGAAAACAGGTCGAAGAAGAACAAGTGGCGGAACAGCTGGCGATCGAGGAAAAAGTAAAAGATGCAGAGCCTGTCGAAGAACCAATTACATCTGCACTCATCATTGATCCCATTAGACTTGAATTAGGTTACAGTCTCTTATCCCTTATTAACGATGAAACTGGTGTCAGACTTACTGACCAAATAAAGGCACTGCGTAGACAATTAGCATCAGAAATGGGTTTTGTAATGCCGTCTGTTCGCATACTGGATAATATGCAGCTTCCGGCCAATACCTATGTAATCCGATTAAAAGAAACGGAAAGTGGCAGAGGGGATATTCGTCCCAATATGTTAATGGTGATGGATCCCCGCGGTGAAGAAGTGGCACTGCAAGGTGAGGTAACCACCGAGCCGGCTTTTGGGCTTCCCGCCGTTTGGGTTGATGCGAGCATGAAAGAAGAAGCATCTTTTCGTGGTTATACTGTTGTCGATGCATCAACAGTCATCACAACGCATATCACCGAGGTAATCAAGGATAATATGTCCGAGCTGTTATCATACGCAGAAGTTCAGAAATTGCTTGATGATCTGCCAAGTGAACATCAAAAACTTGTATCTGATCTAATTCCCTCGCAAATATCACAAAGTGGCGTTCAGCGAATACTGCAAAATCTGTTAAGTGAGCGCGTTTCCATAAGAGATCTTCCAACAATTATGGAAGGTATATCCGAAGCAAGTGGATATACACAGAATATTATAATAGTGACAGAACATGTAAGAACCCGTCTCGCCCGACAAATCAGCTACGACAACGCTGATGGAAATAATATTGTGTCACTTATCAATATGTCACCGGAATGGGAACAGAATTTCATTGAAAGCCTTGTTGGCCAGGGAGAGGAAAAGCAGCTTGCAATGGCACCTAGCAAACTGCAGGAATTTATAGGCCTTGTTCGTATGACCTTTGAAGATCAGGCACATTCAGGTGAGCTTCCGGTTTTACTGACAAGCCCAATGATCCGGCCCTATGTCCGGTCAATCATTGAGCGCTTTAGACCCGCGACCGTCGTCCTTTCACAGAATGAAATTCATCCAAAAGTAAAAATTAAAACACTGGGACAAATTTAACCCCTCACAGTTTTGGTGATTTTTACAATTAATATTGGTATAAGGAAAATTTATATCGATAAATATTAGGGACTTAACAAATGAAGCTGAAGATCTTTAGTGCCCCAAGCATGGAAGAAGCTTTAAAACTTGTGCGAAAATCGCTAGGCGATGACGCTGTCATTATCGATAGTATGGAACAGGAAATAGATGGGGAGGTTGTTGCAAAAGTAACTGCAGCAATTGAATCTCCTGCCCCACGTATAAATCCGCACTTGCATCCAGCCCCGAGGCCCGTTTCAGCACCAATAAAAAAGTCCCTGCGCGAATTGGAAGAAGAATATCTGGAAAATGAAGGTCTGGATCTTGTTGCCAGCCTGAGCCACCATGGTCTTGCAGACAGTATAAAACTAAAACTGCTGGATCTTGGTCAGTCTTTGGAATGTGAAACGCCACAGCTTACGTTAGCATCGGCACTCGGCAGTATGTATCATTTTGAGCCCATTATATACTCCAAACCACCCAGACCGCTGATGCTAATTGGGCCGCCTGGTGCGGGTAAAACAATCACTGCTGCGAAACTGGCCAGCCAGTTTATTCTGGGTGGAATATCTACACATTTGATCAGCACGGATGTATTCAGAACGGGAGGCGTTGCCCAACTAGAAGGATATGCAGCAGTGCTTAAAACCAGTCTTACAGAGGCTGAAAAACCGGAAGATTTACAAGTTGCAATTGAAACGGCAACGAAAAAGAATGACGCCATCATCATAGATTCAATGGGATATAATCCATATAACGAAACTGAAATGGCAGAATTACATCGTTTTCTAAAAACTGTGAATGTAGAAGCCATTCTCGTCACATCAGCAGGTATTGATCCCTATGAAGCAAGAGAAATTGGTGAAACATATGCAAAACTGGGTATCAAACGTTTTATCACAACCAAAATTGATGTAGCACGGCGATATGCCAGTATGCTGACCATCGCCGAACATGGAAAAATGGCTTTTGCGGGGGTAGGCATAACACCATATCTTGGCGATGGAATTGAACCACTTGACGCCTTAAAACTGGCAAAGTTACTAACTAGAATTCCCAAGAAAAACAATTTCACTTTTGATAGAGAGGGAAGCAATGAATAATTCAGATAATAGTCCTCTGGAGTTTGAACAAAATCTGGTGACCGTTGCTTCCGGAAAAGGCGGCGTTGGCAAAACATGGTTTGCGACAACCCTATGCCACGCCCTTTCACAACGCGGTAAAAAAGCGCTTCTTTTTGATTGCGATTTTGGGCTTGCTAATATTGATATTCAGTTAGGATTAATACCTGAACACGATCTGGGACAGGTTATTTCAAATGAAATAGCCCTTGAACAGGCCATTTATCCAAAATCAAAATCCGGCCTAAGCTTCGATGTAATTTCCGGACAGTCCGGAAGCGGTGCTCTTGCTTCATTAAAAATAGACCGGCTTATCGACATGGGCGCGCGTATCTGTAATTTGGCGCAACATTATGATTATACCATTTTGGATTTGGGAGCAGGGGTTGAGAATTCAGTCATGACACTTGCGCGTGCTTCTGACAAGGTCATAGTCGTTATTACAGCAGACCCGACATCACTTACTGATGCATATGCATTTATTAAGCTTCATAATATGAGAAACAACGATGCAGATATCGAAATAGTAGTCAATATGGCAGAGGATCAGAATGAGGGGCGGCGAGCCTTTGAAAAAATTCAGAAAGTGTGTCAGAATTTCCTAAATATATCGCCCACATTATTGGGTATTATAAATCGCGACAAACATGTTGCAAACGCAATACGTGCGCAATTGCCTTTGCTTAGCAGATACCCCCAAAGCATCGCTGGGGGAAATGTTATTGAAATTGCTAAAAAGCTTTAAACTGGTGTAGACTTGACACCATTATATTCGCTTTTATCGGATCGGATGAATGAGTGAAATTACACAACCACCTCCAGACGTAACACCGCAGGGATCAAATTCCCGTGTTGGCCGATTAAGTGCGGCATCAGATCAAAATGCTTCCAACAAACAATCCACCGAACAACAGGCCGGAAAAAAAGCAGCTGAAGTTGAACCCGAAAAGAAGGTTTCCCATCATGATCCCGCTGTCACGCTTGCATCAACACTGTCGAAACTGGATGCTGGCAGTTATTTTCAGGGAACAATAAGCGGACAAGACAGTGACGGAAGAACCATTATAAAATCAGACCTTGGAACCTATTTGGTCAATGTGGAAAAAGCACATTTGGATGATTTTAAAAAAATACAGAAAGACGAACTTCTGGAAATTCGCGTTATTACTATAGACAAGCAAATAAAAGCTGAACTCATCAGAAATAGCGATCCTGATAAAATCAATCACAATCTGGCACCTATTCCGGTATCACTTACGTTGACCGATTTGACTCATGATCAAACACATGCATTTAAAGGTAAAGAGGCGGAATATCCAAACTATCAACAGCTAGAGAATATTAGATCACAATATAATGCTACCACACTATACCGTGCAGAACGCATTGCGAGAGAGATTGGCGAAAAACTTGATAATTTACCCCTGCCGACATCAGCGCCCAACTATACTGTTTATGCACCAACCTCACCACAAACTGAAGAATTAGCCAGAACCAGCCCGCGACAGATTTATTCAAATGTATTTATTCAGGAAGTAAATACATCAAATAACCAATTGCAATCATCCGCAACATTACAAAACCAGGATCTAACATTTCACAATTTGCTAGGGGCAGATTTAAATGTTGAAGTCATTAAAACAGTCCCCCAGACAGCCATCGTGTTGCCAGAAGGAATACCTGACGCTGTAAAAAAAGAAATCAGCGCACTTACGCCACTTGATAACGTTATAAAGGGACAAAAATTAAATATAAATATTTCTGCCATCGCTGTTCCTGAAACAAGAAGCACAAATTTATTAAATCCGGAAGTCACGCAATCAAAAAGTTCGCATGAAAATCTGCAAATTTCTTCTCACAATCCGGACGCCTTATCACAATTGGAAAATAAGGCGCAAACACCTTCTATCAACCAAGATATTCTGCCACCCCAAACACAGGATACGTTCAATTCACCACCAGTCATTTCAGGTATTATTGTAGATGCATTACAAACGAGTTTAAGCAGTGATACAATATCACTAAATCCAGCCGCTCAGTCTTCGTATGTGAAAAATATTGCAAGTTCGGGCAGTGAGAGAAAATCAGAATTAGGTGAAAAAAATTACTATCTGGCAACACCTTCTGCCGTCTTAAAATTTAAAAGTAGAACTCCGTTGTTAGCGGGTACTATTGTCAGCTTTACGGTTGAGGCTGAAGCGTCACATTCGGAATCTCTATTGAAAAATAAACTGTCTGATACAGATTTAATAACATCAAGAAAAGATTTAACAAGCGAACCAAACGCAGCTGCTATTATAAATAAAGCTACACCCGAAACTAGTACGCAAACACCTTCTTCCTCTACTCCTTTAAACGCCATTGCACCTGCTCTAGCAGATAAAATAGAACAATTTATCCCTCAGGAATTGATAGATCTTTCAACGGAATGGAGCAGCATTTCCCTTGCTATGAGTGCCCTTAGCACAACGGCATCGAACAGCATGGCAGGAATTATGGCCAGTCGCATACCAAATATGCAAACACCAGAACAATTATCATCAACAATTTTCTTTTTCCTGAGTGCCTTAAAGTCAGCAACACCGGCAAGAACATGGCTGGGGTCCGACGTTTCAGACAGATTAAGACAATTGGGCGCAGCTAAAGTTATGGACAGTATTAATCACGATTTCAGCCGTATTGCCAAGCTTGGTGCAAATATACCCCCTGGGGATTGGCGACCACTTCTGATCCCGGCTCAGAACGGTCCGGATTTTATGGCCATTCCCATGATAATCAAACATATAACCGGCGAAGAGCAAAAAAATGATAACAAGGATAATCAAAAGGGCCCGGACGAAAAGACAAACGACACACGTTTTATTCTCGAAGTTAACTTTAGCAACTTCGGCAAAGTAATCCTTGATGGACTTTTAAAAAAATCACGTCTGGATATCATACTGAAATCTCAGGAAGTAATTCCATATGCTATGAAATCAAAATTATCACGTAAATTCGGAGATGCCATAAGCCATGCCAATTTTGAAGGCGAATTGGTTATAATAGATAACTCTCCAGCAGATATTTCAATTAAGAAAATGATAGAAAAAGCGACCCATGACGCCAAAATTGAGAAAAAAATCTAAATGAATGATATTATTAAAACCCACTCCATAACCGACACGAGAAAAGACTGGTTACTTGTTATAGAAATCAGCAGCCCGGTAAAAATCAAAGTGACTTTAATACCCGATAAGTTAACAGCTGATCATAGCTCCGTTACCCGCTATCTTAATGACATGGCGAATAAGGATTGGGAAAACCCTGAAAAAATGATTCTACAAATTATTGAGGATATCAACAACGCACTCGTGCCTAAATGGCTTGAGGTAGCCTATGAAAAAGACGGGATCATACTAAAAGTTGAAGACAGGCAACCCGGCCTTGAAAATTTGAATTTCCCGTAATCTTCTTAATTGGATCGTAAATACCCTGAACGATATTGGTTTAATGAGACCTCATCAAGTCTGTCCTGCTCGGCTCTTTTTTGGTCCTCTTTCTCACGTTCTATCGCCCGTTGTTCGACGATTTCATATTTTTTAAGTTCTTTAAAAGCTTCCGCAAGTTCATCTTTCATATTTTCTATTGAAACATCAATTTCCATTATTGATGCTTCCAAATTTTCCTGCCGCTTTAATACAGATGATGCATAACTGGCGTAATTAATATCAACTACATTTGATTTAGTAAGATTTTCCTGTTCACGGGCCAAATTGGTTGTAAGTTTTTCCAACTTATCTTCCAATTCTTCCTTCATTACTTCAAGTTCCGTTATCTGACGGCGCTTTTCATCCACCTGCCATTTATGAAGTCTTATAATACCCGTTAAACTTCTTGTCATAGTTCCTCTACTCTCTTCATTCCTTAATCTTAACTATGGGTTACACCTGAACATCCGGATTCGTTATCTCAGGACGATTATGCAATATATTACTTAACAACTCGTATCCAGATTCCAAATTACTTTGCTCGTCCTTGGATTGACGCAAGAATCCTTCAAGTTCAGGATGGAAATGAATTGCTTCATCAATTTCCTGATTAGCACCGGGACGATAGGCACCCAATCTGATCATTTCTTCCATATCATTATAATCAGCAATATATTTTCGCGCGACAGCAAGGAGTTCATTTTCTTCATCGCTATTACATCCGGGCATGGTACGGCTAACAGAACGTAATATATTAACTGCCGGAAAACGACCTCTTTCAGCAATAGCCCGGTCAAGAACTATATGACCATCAAGTATACCGCGCACCGCGTCGGATACCGGCTCATTATGATCATCCCCTTCAACCAATACTGTAAATAGCCCGGTTATTGAACCACTATTTACACCAGGGCCCGCCCGTTCCAGTAGTTTCGGGAGTTCGGAAAAAACTGTCGGTGTATATCCTTTGCTGGCAGGCGGCTCACCGCCTGCCAGTCCTATTTCGCGCTGCGCCATAGCAAACCGCGTAACGCTGTCCATAAGACAAAGAACATCTTTACCCGTATCACGGAAGTATTCTCCAATTGTTAATGTAAGGTAGGCTGCCTGCCTTCTCATCAGCGCTGTTTCATCAGATGTGGCAACTACTACCACGCTTCTTTTTAATCCTTCTTCACCAAGATCATCTTCAAGGAATTCCTGTACTTCACGTCCGCGTTCACCAATCAGGCCGATAACAGTAATATCCGATGCCGTATAACGGGCAAACATGGAAAGAAGGATTGATTTACCAACGCCCGAACCCGCAAAGATACCCATCCGCTGCCCTTTGCAGCAGGTGGCAAATGTGTTTATAGCACGAACCCCGAGATCCATTTTTCCCTTTACCCGTCCGCGTAGATGCGCTGGTGGGGGAGAATTCTTTACAGGATAAGCAACCGCCCCAAATTTTATCGGACCTTTGCCGTCTATAGGCTCACCCATCGCATTCACAACCCGTCCAAGCCAGGCATCAGAAGGATGAACATGGGCAATATCACTATCAATAAATGCCTTACACCCGACCCCGACCCCTTCAAGGGTTGAGTAAGGCATTAAAAGCGCCCTATCCGATTTAAAACCTACAACTTCACAGGGAATAATCTGTTCACTTCGCGAAAGAATGTTTACCCGTGATCCGATGCTCATATTACGTTGGGCACCTGCTACTTCCACCAATAGCCCCTGTATGCCCATTACACGTCCATATATTTTATAAGACTGGATTCGTTCTATTTCAGTTTTAAGTGTGTGCAATGGACTTAATTTCCTAAAGATTCTCTAAAAGTTAAACCAATAATACGTTTTTATGATCCAACATTCAAAAATATTAATTCAAAAATTAACTTTATTTTTTGGTAATTTATTATAATTTATTTTTCCCGAAAAATCAAAAAATTATTTAATTTCAATGGTTTATTTTATTAAAGTTGTTTATAATTTATCAATACTCATTAAAATCATCTTACGAAATATGCATTTTTGTGAAATTGGTAACCAATTATTAACCAGATATGTTAAGAATGGTTAACGTTATTTAGTTAACAAGACCAAGAAATGGTTAATAATAATAAAAAGAAAGGAACCTAGGAATGCGGGTTTTACTCATAGAAGATGATCCTTCAACTTCAAAAAGTATCGAACTGATGCTATCAGCCGAAGGATTTAATATTTACAGCACAGATCTCGGGGAAGAGGGTATCGATCTCGGCAAACTATATGATTACGACATTATCCTGCTTGATCTAAATCTTCCTGATATGCATGGATATGACGTTTTAAAGAAACTCCGTCTTTCCAAAGTTAACACACCAATCCTGATTCTGTCTGGTATGGTTGAACTTGAAAATAAAGTTAAAGGCCTTGGCTTCGGCGCTGATGATTACCTGACAAAACCTTTTTATAAAGAAGAACTTGTTGCACGTATACAAGCAATTATACGCCGCTCTAAAGGCCATGCAGAATCCATCATCAGAACTGGAAAACTATCTGTAAATCTGGATAAGAAAACAGTTGAAATAGACGGTCAACGTGTGCACCTGACAGGTAAAGAATATGCAATGCTTGAACTTCTATCACTACGTAAAACAACGACGCTCACAAAGGAAATGTTTCTGAACCATCTATATGGTGGCATGGATGAGCCTGAGCTAAAAATTATTGATGTATTTATTTGTAAGCTTCGTAAAAAGCTCGCATCCATCAGTGGTGAAAATTATATAGAAACTGTTTGGGGCCGTGGTTATGTATTACGCGATCCTGAAGAGGATAGCGGCTCAATAGCAGAAGCCGGTTAAAGAATATCAAAATTATATATAGAAAAAGGCTAATTCATTTAATGAATTAGCCTTTTTGCTATAATCTACCTATTTTTATGTATTGAGACAATCATGCACGCAATCTATCAATGACTTCCGCGCTTGCATCTGCCGTAGAATAAAGCCCCCTCTGCCCTTGCACCGGTTTAAATTTATCTGTTATTCCCAGAACGGTTTCAGCTGCCCCCAGAAACAATGTACCGTTATCAGGTAGTAGTTTACGCATTCTTTCAAGCACCTCCATTTTAGTCTGCTGATCAAAATAAATCAGAACATTCCGACAGAAAATAATATCAAATGTGCCAAGCATAGTGTAAGGATCGAGCAAGTTGAACTTACGATATGATACCATGTTACGGATTTCCTCAGAAATCTGCCACATTTCACCCACCTGATTGAAATATTTGATAAGCATCTGAATTGGAAGACCGCGCTGTACTTCAAATTGTGAAAAAAGCCCGGTTTTTGCCTTATCAAGAACTTTTTGAGCTATATCTGTCCCTACTATTTCAATATTCCATCCGGATAATTTTGCTTCCATTTCCTTCAGAATAATTGCAATTGAATAAGGTTCCTGACCTGTCGATGCAGCAGCACACCAGATTCTTATTTTTTTGCTTGCTGCCTTGCTGTCTAGAAGCTGTGGTAAAACATAGTCTTTTAACAAATCAAACGGTTTATTGTCCCTGAAGAAGAAGGATTCATTTGTGGTCATTGCTTCTGTGACTTCCATAAGCAAATCTTATGTA
>JAUILB010000077.1 GCA_030432815.1 Alphaproteobacteria bacterium
TGCTTAACCAACGTAAATTGATTAACACCACATGATCTGAGTTCACCATCGATAGCAATGGTAAAAGGGGCCCAAGCAACGGCAAGGGGCCCTTCCACGTGAATCTCAACATCAAAAATCTGCTCATCAGCCTGTCCGGGTGACAGTGTTCCCACCCACCCGATCCAGCCAGAGGCATCACCACGCGCCACCGGTTTATCCGGCGAAATTCTATCAAGTGGTGTATCCGGCAGTAGCAGGGACTTGAGTGTTTCATCATCCCCGGCACGCATCGCATCAAACACCTGATCCAGGATGGCACGGACTTCTGCTTTTTCCTGCGGCGTGCCCGCCGCAAAAGCAAATGAAAAATGCGCCATAATCACCGGTAACAATAATAATTTAAGTGCATTTTTCATTGATAGCTCCTTTTATTCAGCTGGCTTAAATTCATGGCTTTCTTGGTTTTCTTTGCGTTTACCATGAAAAATATTTTCAACCGCTATATAAAACATCGGAACAAAGAAAATAGCAAGAAAAGTCGCGGCAAGCATTCCGCCCATCACGGCAATACCGATCGCGTTCTGACTGCCTGACCCTGCACCCGTAGCCGTTGCTAGCGGTGTAACACCAAGCACAAATGCCATTGATGTCATGATAATAGGTCTAAACCGTCTTCGGGCAGCCATGGCTGTGGCCTCCATCAAACTGTATCCCTGTTCATACATTTCCTTGGCAAATTCAACAATAAGAATAGCATTCTTGGATGCCAAACCGACCGTCGTCAATAACGCCACCTGAAAGTAAACGTCATTCGCCATGCCAAAGAAGCTTGTCGCGATTACTGCACCAAGAATACCAAGCGGTACAACAAGCATCACTGCAAGCGGCACAGCCCAGCTTTCATAAAGCGCGGCAAGGCATAAAAACACAACCAATACTGAAATCGCATAAAGCGAAGGTGCCTGTGCCCCGGTAAGCCTTTCTTCATAGGAAAGTCCTGACCATTCAATACCAATACCTTCAGGAAGGGTCGCAACTATTTTTTCAATCTCATCCATTGCAACACCGGAACTAACGCCTGGTGCCGGGGACCCTTGAATATTAATTGAAGCAATACCGTTAAAACGTTCTAGTTTTGGTGATCCATATTCCCATCTGGTTGTCGAGAAATTATTAAACGGGATCATTTCACCCAGATTATTTCGAACATGCCATTCATAAATATCTTCCGGATTCATCCTGTACTCAGCATCGCCCTGAACATACACGCGCTTGATACGCCCTTTATCAAGAAAATCATTTACGTAGCTTGACCCCCATGCAATTTGCAGGGTTCTGTTAATATCGTCAAGTGACACACCAAAGGCGGATGCCTTTTCACTGTCAATGTCTATTTTCAGTTGTGGTACATCATTCAAACCATTTGGTCTGACGCCAAATAATAAAGGATTTTGCGCAGCAGCCCCCAGCAGCTGGTTTCGTGCATTCATGAGAGTCTCATGTCCCATACTTGCGCGATCAACCAGATGGAAATCAAAGCCCGAAGCATTACCAAGTTCCTGGATTGGTGGCGGGAAAAATGCAAAGGCCATCGCGTCCTTAACTTGCGACAACGCACCCATTGCCTGACCAAATATGGCAAAGACACTTTGATCAGGACGCTCACGTTCAGACCAGTCCTTAAGCCCGACAAAGCCCATACCGTTATTTTGCGCCTGCCCGGCAAAGCTAAAACCTGTCACCGTGAAAAGATGCTCCACATTTTCCGCCTGAGCATTCAGGAAATAATCTTCAATTTGCGCCATACTTTCCAATGTTCTTTCCGCAGTCGCACCTGGAGGTGTGTTTACCAGCATAAACATCATACCCTGATCTTCATTTGGCAGGAATGATGTTGGAAGCGATGAAAATATATAAACCAGCCCACCAGCGAGTATCGCATATATCATGAAGAACCGCGCAATACGGCGCGCCATATAAGATGTGCTTTGCTGATAAAAATTTCTAACCTTGTTGAAATTCCGGTTAAAGGCACCAAAAAAGCCTGTATCCGACCTTCTTGCACTATGCCCGTCATTTTTAAGGAATGTCGCACAAAGTGAAGGGGAAAGTATAAGCGCAACAAATACAGAAAGCGTCATTGCCGCTACGATGGTAATCGAAAACTGTCTGTAAATTACACCCGCAGAACCGCTAAAGAAAGCCATTGGAATAAACACTGTCGAAAGCACCGTGGCAATCCCTATCAAGGCACTCGTAATCTGATCCATGGATTTTTTGGTAGCTTCCTTGGGTGAGAGATTTTCCTCACTGATAATCCGTTCCACATTTTCCACAACGACAATCGCATCATCAACAAGCAATCCAATGGCAAGAACCATCGCAAACATTGTAAGGGTATTTATCGAATAGCCAAATACTGAAAGAACCGCGAATGTGCCAAGCAAAACAATCGGTACCGCAATCATTGGTATCAGAGTGGCCCTGATATTTTGCAAGAACAGAAACATAATGATAAACACAAGCCCGACAGCTTCAAGCAGGGTAATAATCACCGATTCAATAGAAAGCTCAATATAAGGCGCGGTATCATACGGGAACATATATTCCACACCTTCCGGCAGAAATTCCGCAAGTTCTGCCACTCGTTCCTTCACCGCCAATGCGGTTTCAAGGGCATTGGCGCCTGGTGACAGGCTAACAGCAACACCTGATGCGGGTTGTCCTTTATAGCGCACAATCATTGAATAATTTTCAGTGCCCAATTCTATTCTGGCTACATCACGAAGGCGGACCTGTGATCCATCCGTATTGATCCTTAAAATAATACGACCAAAATCCTCAGCAGTCTGAAGTCTCGATTGAGCAGTAATTGTTGCATTTAGTTGGTTTCCGGATACTGCCGGTAAAGCACCGATCTGCCCTGCAGATACGTCCGTATTTTGTACCCTTATCGCATTCTGCACTTCCAGTGGTGTAAGGTTATAACTAAGCAGTTTTTCAGGATCCAACCAGACCCTCATCGCGGCTTGGGCACCAAATACCTGGGTACTTCCAACACCGTTCACGCGGGACAGCTGATCCTGAAAAGTAGAAACGGCAATATCACCGATTTGCGCCTGTGTCAGGCTGTCATCGCTGGCATAAAGACCAACAACCAGAAGAAAGTTACGTGTTGCCTTCGCTACAGTAAGCCCTAGTGCCTGAACCTCCTGCGGTAATTGCGTTAGTGCCCCCTGTGCTTTATTTTGTGTCTGCACCTGGGCTATATCAGGATCAGTATCCGGTTCAAACGTGAGTGTTATAACAGCGGAACCATCAAGACTGTTCGATGAAAAATAACGAAGATTATCGATACCCACCAATCTTTGTTCAATAACCTGCGTAACCGCATTTTCCACCGTTTCAGCTGAAGCACCAGGATAAAACGCCATGATTGATATCGTCGGTGGTGCCACCTGTGGATATAATTCAATTGGAAGCCCCCTAATGGAAAGAATTCCGGCAAGCATTACAACAATTGCTATTACCCAAGCAAATACGGGACGTTCAATAAAAAATCGAGCCATAGTTTATCCTAACACTTTGAATAATTTTGCAAACTAGGATGCTGGCATCCACGGTGACGGTACCACTGTGGCACCTGGTCTTATTTTCTGGTAACCTTCAATAACAATAGTTTCGCCTTCATCAATACCGGATGAAACAATCCAACTATCACCATATGCACCACTAACGGTTATGGAGCGCGGGTTAACCTGATTGCTTTCATCAATTATCCATACATTTAATCCGCCTTGCGGATTTCTGATTGTTGCGCGTTGAGGCACCAATAATGCCGGCTGATTTCCCAGTTCAATTTTTGTACGTACAAATAATCCCGGAAGCAGTGTCTGATCAGGATTTGGAACAAGCGCACGCAAACCCACGGAACCCGTTGTTTCATCCACAACAACATCAGAAAATTTCAGCTCTCCCTTATGAGGATGAACAATACCCGAGCTGCTATCCAGTATTATTTCAACCGGAATATTGGATGCAGCTGACATCTCGATTCGTAGCTGCATTGAATTAACACCCGGCTGCGTAATATCAACATATATCGGGTCAAGTTGTGTAATCATTGTCAAGCTTTCCGACTGGTTTGATGTAACCAGTGCCCCTTCGGTAACAGACGATCTTCCGATCCGTCCGGCAATCGGGGCATATACACGCGTATATCCAAGGTTAACCTGTGCCACTTCGATCGCCGCTTCCGCTACCGCAATTGACGCTTTGGCCATTTCTAGTTCTGCTTTGACATCATCATATGCCTGTCCGCTTACGGCATTGGTTTTCACGAGTTCCGCAAAACGTGCTTCTTTTGCTGTCGCGGCATCCAGGTTTGCCTGCGCACTGACAAGATCCGCCCGTGCACTTGCAAGCGCCGCGCGATAGGGAACATCATCAATCTGATAAAGTGCTTGACCCTGTTCAACAAAAGCACCCTCCTCAAATAACCGCTGAGTGATAATTCCATTCACTTGCGGCCTTATTTCAGCCTGTCTGAAGGCTGAAATCCGCCCCGGCAAAATTTCTTCGCGGTTAATTGTTTCTGTTTTTAACTGATAGACAGATACGGCAGGAGGAGGCATTTGCCCCATACCACCGCCAGGGCCACCAGGCCCCATTTGGCCGGAACCTGATGTTAGATACCATATTCCTAGCACGATCACGCCGATAACCAGCGCAATAATTAACTTACCCTTTGACACGTCGTTTTCTTTCTTTACCCATTTGAAGTATTTATTTTGTTGTTCTTAACGCTTAATGTATTCATTGTCAACATAGGAATTTTTGTTACCCTATTAGACATTAACATATTCTTTTATACGCAGATGGATCGGCACATCCTTTATATTTTTCTTAACTATAAAGGACCACTTAACTAATTACTTTTTTACACAGGCCTTAATTGGGGATTAGTTTACTAATTACAAGTTACAGGAAACAAATTCACTTATCTCTATTCTTAACATATTTCCTTGCTTTACCCAATGCGATGATTGGTTTTATAAGGATAATTATTAATTTTAATAAAGATACAGTGCCAAAAGGAATGATAAAATGAGTGAAAGTACAAATGTAAAAGTCGTAGAAACATTAAGTGGAAAATATACAAACGACATCACTACATCGGGCGGCCATCATATGATAGCAGACGAACCGAAAGACCTTGGCGGGGATGACAAAGGCGCTACACCCTATGATTTTCTTCTTTCCGCACTCGGATCATGCAAATCAATGACGATGCGAATGTATGCTGAACACAAAGGATACAAACTTGACAATATTGAAGTACATTTATCTCACAAAAAAATTCATGCAAAAGATTGTAAAAATTGTGAAAGTGAAAAAGGACTTATCGATTATATTGAGACAAACATCAAAATAACAGGTAACCTGAGTGAAGAAGAACGGCTAAAAATATTTCAGATCGCAGAAAAATGTCCCGTGCACAGGACAATCATGAATGAAATTTATATCGAGTCCATCCTTGCCGATTAAAGCCGGATTTTATTGTCTCAAAACTCTGGAAAAAAGAAATAAAACAAACCATAATTCCATGAAAAAGTCTTATTTCAGGAATATTTATGTAGAAAATAAAAGCAGTGATTATAAAGCGTGAAATCTATTATTAAAAACCATCAGGATTTATACTGTAGTAACCTTCCAAAACTGACTTTAATCCTGGTCTGTTTTTTTTGGTGGAATCTGGCAAATGCGGCTGATGAATTTACATATGATTTTGAATTGGAAGGTTTGGATCAGCAACATTCTGTAATTGATGATCTTTTTACACAAACATCAATATTAATCAAACGGAAGTCTGAAACCCTTATTTCTGTTTCAAACCTCAGAAGCAACCTCGAGGCTGACACAGAAACGCTAAGAGAAATTTTAAGGTCAGAAGGATATTATAATAGCGAAATCACAAACACATTTTTAAGGCAGGAAAATCACTTTCAAATCAAACTGATTGTCAGGCCCAATAGTTTATATAAATACGGTGCTATTCGGATTACATATATTGAACCTGAGCCTCATGCCGAATTGAAAACGGCCCTTTTAAACGATATTGGGATCAGTTCAGGGGACGCAGCAAGAGCAGACCCCGTTATAGCAGCGGAAGCGACCATCTTAAATACGCTGCCCAGATACGGTTACCCATTTGCGGGTCAACTTAAACGTGATCTGGTTGTTGATCATCAAACAGAAGAACTCAATGTCCACTTTGAAATCAGTACCGGCAACAGACGTAAGATGGGCAATTTGACCTTTCAGGGCCATGAAAGCGTAGATACTGAATTCATATCGCAATTGGCGACCTGGCCTGCCGACAGTTATTTTGAACAAAAATATATTGATGAACTGAGGAACAGAATTATAAAATCCAATCTGTTTTCCGGTGTTGTCATTGATATTACGGAACAGGAATCGGACTATGCATCAATCACCGTGAATCTGATCGAAGCAAAGCATCGCACCATTGGAACATCCGCAGGTTATTCAACGGCCGAAGGAATTGGTGGTGAGGTTTCATGGCAGCATCGCAATTTTATGGGCGATGGTAAACGCCTTAAAATTACGGCACGCGCATCTGAAATTGAACAGTCCTTTGCCGGGCTCATGGAAATCCCACATTTCAAACGTCTTGATCAGACACTTTCTTTAGAAGGGGTGTTCAGAAGGCAGAATACGGACGCATTCTTTGCCCATGTTCTTGAAACCCGCGCCGGAATTGATCGCGTAATAACTGATGAGCTGGCTTTACTTGCAAATATTGATCTGGAGTATAGTGACGTAGAAGATGCCATACAGGATCAGGATTTCTTCCTGGTATCATTTCCGTTGGGGTTCAGGTGGGACAGTTCGGATAATCTACTTGATCCCGGAAGCGGGTATCGCGCTTCGCTCATTGCCGCACCGAGTTATGCTATTAGCGATGAAAAATTTAAATTTCTTAAAACGGAATTTCGTGCAAGTGCCTATTATCCACTTACAGCAACCGAAAATATCGTTTTTGCACTAAGAACCCGTCTGGGGTCCATTTTTGGCGTGGAAAATGAGACATTACCCGCAACCAGTCGCTTCTTTTCTGGTGGCGGCGGCTCTATCCGCGGCTACGGGTTTCAGCGGGTCGGACCACTTGCAATTGATAATAACCCGCTTGGTGGACGTTCTGTGAATGAATTTGCCACAGAGTTAAGATGGAAGTTTGAAAACAATCTGGGTTTTGTATTATTTTCGGAAGCAGGAAATGTTTATGAAAGCACGACGCCAAAATTTAATGATTTCAGATATGCTGCCGGAATAGGTGCAAGATATTCAACCGGGTTTGGCCCGGTACGGCTTGATGTTGCTTTTCCTCTTAATAAAAGAACGGGTGACAGCAGTTTTCAGCTTTATATCAGCTTGGGACAGGCATTCTGATGGTTGATGAAGTAAAAAATAATACCAAAGCCAAATGGAAAAAAGCCGCTCGTCTTTCTATTGTATTATTCGCCTCAGTAATGCTTATTTTAGCATCTGGTCTTATTTATTTAAATACCGACTCTGGCCGGGGGCAACTTGCGCGCAATTTAAGTACCGCCTTATCAAACCCGACAAGCAAAGTCGTTATTGATGAAATTAATGGATCATTATTTTCAATGTTGGAAATACCATCAATAACAGTGGAAGATGAAAGGGGCAAATGGCTTGAAGTACAGGATATCATAATTGACTGGTCACCCGGTGCACTGTTTAACAATAATTTTCAAGCAAATCACATTTCTGCTGATAGGTTATTGATATACCGCGGCCCTGAAAGCACCAAAGAGGATCCAAATGAAGGTAAAAGCCAGTTTACACTTCCTACTCTACCCATTGATATTGACATAGAAAACTTTAATATTTCAACCATTCTTACTGGCGCTGAACTGGTTGAAGCGACACCTGATTTTTCTTTAAGCGGCAATATCAAATTAACGAATAACGACGGCATTGAAACACGTCTCGACCTTAAAGGGTCAGATCAGCATAGTGACAGTATAAATCTGGATATATCATTCCCGCCTGATGGATCAAACCTGGAAACTCGCTTTGATCTGTTCGCGCCAAAGGGTGGACTACTTGCATCATTATCTGAAATTCCGCTGGATGACGATTTAAACATTAAGCTTTCCGGAAATGGCCCAATAAGTAAATGGGACGGCGAAGCACAAATAACAATTGGAAGTGCAGAATTTTCAAACTGGCTGATCAGCAATTCTGAAGATGGTTTATTATTAAATTCAGAAACGCATTTATCCGGCTTTATTCAGGATGAAATGCTTACCATAGCCGGCTCACCTCTGAAAGCTGAAATTTCACTTGGTAATGCCGACAATGACGACAAGCGGATGATTACAGGCACAGTGTCAAATGATATCGCGGTGATCAAAATAAATTCCAGCATTACACTGAATGATACACCTGAGTTTGGTGAAACATCCATATTGCTTTCATTACAAAATACGAACCCTGTAAATGAACTGATCACACCTGTTTATGTCGAAACATTCGAAGCAAGGGGAATACTGTCAAACCTGCTTGATAATCCAAGGTTTAATATTAACATTGACGATTTAAATACCGGCATTTCGGATCAGATAAGCCTTACACTCGATGGGGGCATCAATGTTTTGATGCTTGACCAAAATATCAACATTTCAACGAGCGGGAATATTTCCAATATGGATGGTTCCGCCCTGGAAGTAACGGGTGATGTTTTCAAATCATCAGTCCACTGGAACATGGAAGCCATTTATGAGAAGTCACAGAACTTGGTTCAGGCGAATAGAATATCAATTTCTCACGACGAATTCGACATCACAGGAACCGCCCAATACGGAAATGAAGATGGCACGATTGTAATAGATCTGGAATCAGCACATCCCAGTTTAGCATCAACGTTTGAAAAATTAGGTATAGATATTATTGCAAAAGGTGCCCTGAAAGTTGATCTGCACGCAATTCAGGAAAATGAATCTGCACCGCTAAAAGCAAATTTAAATGTTAACACCAGCGAAATTGATCTCGGCAATGAAATTCTTAATCTTATGTTGGGAAGCCAGCCAAAACTAAATGCTGTATTAGAGCAAGGATCTGATGGACAGGTAGATTTTTCAGAAATCTCGCTTAATGGCAATCTAATTTCCTTCTCATCCGCTGGTCATTTGACACCGCAACAGGAATTTGAAAATACAAGCTTTAATATTAACTTGCAGAATCTTGAAAAATTAAATGATGTTGGGGGTCCAACAATTGAAGGTGATATCATAGTAACAGGTGAAGTTTCAAATGCCGCGGCATCGCCGTCACTTAATTTTTCCACGGGCTTTAAAGCGCTGGATATTCAGGGATTACAGCTAACAAACTTTAAAACAGAGGCAAACTTAACAGATATTGCGAATAATCTTAACGGGAAAATCACGGCACAGTCAGACAGCAACTATGGCCCGTTGGATCTAAAAATCTTAATGACAAAAAATGAAACCATTACTGATTTGGGGTCTATTACGGCCCAACTGGGAAATTATAATCTTAGTGGAAACCTTCAAATTCCGGATGGACGACTTATCGATGGTACCCTTTTAATTAAAACCGCTAATGATAACAACGTCCCGTCAAATTTAGCTGGAGATATAACACTTGATTTATCATTTGCTGAAAAAGAAAATAATCAACTTATCACAATTAATGGTGAAATCCGGGAATTACAATTTTCCCCTGATCCAGAGACAAGCATTACTCTTGAAACAGCTGATATAAACGGTGAAATATTACTTGACCAGGATAACAGCCCTGAAATTACCTTGTCGGCGGATATTACCAATCTGTACCACCCCCAAATAAGTTCCAGAAGCACAATCATCAATATTAGCCCGCAAGATCAGGGGATCGGCTTTACTATGACTTCACTGGGAATCGACAGCCAACCCTATCAAATTGAAATATCCGGGGATGTTTTACCCGCTGAAAATAATACACAATTAATCAAGGCTATAATGAACGGCTCCATAAGCGACACACCGATCGCATTTAGCCATATGGATAAAATTCAAATTGCGGAAAATACAGTTCGTATCCCCGATTTCGTATTAACATTGGGTGATGGCCAAATAACTGGAACTGCCGAAACAATAGATGGCCAAATAGTGGCAAATTTCGATGCGGATAATGCAGACTTCAGATCTTTTATGGCAATAATAACCGAATTACCCTTATCCGGCATATTAAATGGCAATGGGACGCTACAGGGAAACCAAGAAATACTTTCGTCACAATTTGAACTGTCGCTCTCTGATATTGTATTTAATAACAAAACCGGTATCGCGGCAGACGATATTAGCATTTCACTGGCAGGAAATATTGATCAAAATAAAATCAATGCGACGGGAAAGCTGTTGTACCCAGGGGAAATTAACACTGACTTTAATGCAACCATACCCCTTATGCGCAGCACAAATGGAGATTCCATAACCATTTCTAAAATTGATCCTTTGACTGGTTCAATCCGCTGGAACGGGGAGGTAAAATCTATCTGGCCTGCTCTGAACCTCATAAATCATGATTTAAGTGGCATTCTTGATGGCGCATTAAACGTATCCGGCACAATCGAACAACCAAGGCTCAATGGCAATCTTGGTCTTACCGGCGGTAGATATGAAAATATGCAAACGGGTTTTGTTGCTGATGACATCAATATGCTGGCGAGTATTGAAAACCGTATTTTTACTTTGGATAACTTCAGTGCGAATGACGGGGAAGACGGATCAATTTCAGCAACCGCAACAGTTA
>JAUILB010000078.1 GCA_030432815.1 Alphaproteobacteria bacterium
TGCATTGCGCAGTTTCGAGACAAGCTCGGAAACGCTTTCCACAATAACACCGGCACTTCTTCCTGCGGGTTCATCCACGCGTAGTGTTTTGATGCGTGGACTTATATCAACACCGAAATCATCAGGCGTTTTTTCATCAAGCGGCTTTCTTTTTGCTTTCATGATGTTGGGAAGCGATGCATAACGCGGTTCGTTAAGGCGTAGATCAGTTGTTACTACTGCCGGCAGGTTAAGTTTTAAGGTTTCAAGTCCGCCATCGATTTCGCGGGTTACATTAACGCTTGTTCCATCAATTTTTACATTCGACGCAAATGTTCCCTGTGGCCAGCCCAAAAGTGCGGCCAGCATCTGCCCAGTTTGATTACAATCGTCATCGATGGCCTGTTTGCCCATGATAACCATGTCAGGGTTTTCTTCCCCAACAACAGCCTTTAAAATCTTTGCAACTGCAAGGGGTTCTACTTCCGCATCTGTTTTTATCAGTATGGCACGGTCAGCACCCATGGCAAGGGCCGTACGCAATGTTTCCTGTGCTTTGTCAGGGCCAATTGATACGGCTATTATTTCTTCTGCATTACCGGCTTCTTTTATCCTGATTGCTTCTTCTACGGCGATTTCATCAAAAGGATTCATGGACATTTTCACATTTGCAAGTTCAATGCCGCTGTTATCGGATTTTACACGTGCTTTAACATTGTAATCGATCACACGTTTTACGGGGACGAGTATTTTCATTATTTCTCCGGATCTTATCTTAATAACTGACAATACTATAATGCCTATCTTGACATATTCAAACAGATTAAAGTCGCATAATCATGGCATATGTAACTTTGACATTCTATAATGAACTGTCTACCATTCCGTATTAGAGAATTTCAAAAATGGGGCTAAAAATGAATAATAATTATAAACGGTTTTTACTTACCTTCGCGCTCATGTTTTTCGCCAGTTCAAACGCCTGGTCCGAAAGTTATGTCCGGTACGAACAAAATGGCATTATATCATGGGGGGAACTGCGTGGTGAGATAATTCATCAGTTATCAAATGCACCTTATCTTGACGGGAAAGCGACTGGAAAACAAGTGGACCGGAATACTGTTAAACTATTGGCCCCGGTCGACCCGCGCGATGTATATATGACAGGATTTAATTATAAAGACCACATTCCGGAAGGACAAAAAACAACACCATATCCGGGGCTTTTTATGGTACCGGCAGGAACTATTATTGGCCCGGAAGATGATATTATTCATCCGGTGGATAGCATTAACATCGCTTATGAAGCCGAAACGGTGATCGTAATCGGCAAACGTGCGGACAATGTATCCGAAGAGGATGCAGCAGATTATATTTTTGGCGTAACAGCCGGCAATGATGTATCGGCACGTGACTGGATTCCGGCTGATATTCAATGGTTTCGCGGCAAAGGCGCCAAAGGATTTAACAGTGTTGGGCCCGTGCTTCAAACCGGTCTTGATTATAAAAATCTGAATTTGACAGCACGACTGAACGGCGAAGTAAGGCAAAAAGGAAACACATCCAATATGATCCATGATTTTGAAAAAATGGTGAGTTATATTTCAACATATTTTGTTCTTAACCCGGGTGACCTGATCTGGTCGGGTACGATCGGAACATCGGAACAACTCAATGTTGGTGATATCTACGAAATTGAAATAGAAGGTGTAGGAATTTTACAAAATAAAATAGTACAAGGACAGTAATTAAATGACATTTAAAACTATAATAGCGGCACTGCTTGGTATTCTGATTGCTACAAGTAGCGCGTTTGCTGAACGATATGTGCGTTATGAGCAGAATGATAAAATTTTATGGGGCGAACTGGTTGATGGTATCATTCATCAGCTCAGCGATGCGCCGTATCTTGGAGGCAAACGCACGGGTGATATTGCCATGGAAGATGCTGTTAAATTGAAAGCACCGGTTGATCCCAATCTTTCTTTTATGACGGCCTTTAACTACCGTGATCATACCCTTCCCGGTTATGAGCAGGACCCAACATTAAGGCCGGGCCTTTTTACGGTACCGGTAAGTTCAATTATCGGCCCAGAAGATGATCTGGTTCGTCCGGCTGATGCAAAAAATTTCCACTATGAAGCGGAAATGGTTGTTGTGATCGGCAAACGTGCCGAAAATGTAGCACTTGAAGACGCGGGTGATTATATATTCGGGGTGACCATCGGGAATGATGGTTCCGAACGTGACTGGCAGGCCGGTGATATTCAATGGCTGCGGGCGAAGGGATCAAATAACTTCAACGCTGTCGGGCCGCATCTGGTCACAGGTCTTAATTATACCGATCTGGATATTGAAGGGCGTCATAACGGTGTAAAATCACAAGGTGCCAATAGTTCAGGGATGATTTTCAATTTCAATTATATGGTTCATTATATTTCAAAATATTTCACACTGGAACCGGGTGACATAATCTGGTCCGGCACCATGGGCGATACCGGCCCGATGGAACCGGGTGATGTGTATGAAATCACCGTGGAAGGTGTCGGGACCTTAAGAAATAAACTTGTCCAGGGCGAATAAGGAAATAAGGCTCCCAATCGGGAGCCTTATTTTAATTTAATAAAGCTGTTGCAGTGATATTCACGATCAGTGAAATCAGATAAGCAAGACCAAATAGATATCCTGTCATAAAGGCAGTCCAACCCCAGCTGTTGGTTTCGCGCCTTGCGGTGGCGAGTGTCGCCAGACACTGCGGGGCGTAAATAAACCATGCCAGAAACGCCAGCGCCGTTGGTAAAGGCCATGCAGATTGCAGCACAGTGGCGAGACTTTGTGCCACCTGATCTTCGTCCCCCTGTAAGGCATAAACGGTGCCAAGGGCACTTACGGCTACTTCACGTGCGGCCATACCGGGGACAAGTGCAATTGAAATTTCCCAGTTAAAACCAAGTGGCGCAAATATGACTTGTAATGCCCGTCCGATCATTCCGGCAAAGCTGTAATAAATATCCGCTTCCGGGGCATTTTCCGGCGCACGCGGATAGAGCGTTAGTGCCCAAAGGGCGATTGCCGCATATAAAATGATGGTACCGGCACGACGCAGAAAGGCCCGGACCCGTTGCCATAATTCCAGAAAAACATGCCTAAGGCGCGGTAACTGGTATTTTGGAAGTTCCATCAGGAACGGTTGCAATGCTCCTTTTGTGATTGTTTTTTTCATAACCGCTGCAACGATAATGGCGCTAATGATGCCAGCCATATAAAGCCCAAAAAACACAACGCCCTGGAGACCGAAATAACCCATCACCTTTATGTTGGGAATAAAAGCGGCAATCAACAGAGTGTATACAGGGAGCCTTGCCGAACATGTCATAAGCGGTGCTATCATGATTGTGGTGATGCGGTCACGATGGTTTGCTATTGTTCGGGTGGCCATTATGCCGGGAATTGCGCAGGCAAAACTTGAAAGCAACGGGATAAAAGCGCGGCCGTTAAGCCCCACTTTTGCCATAAGCTTATCCATGATAAAGGCCGCTCTGGCCATGTACCCGCTGGCTTCAAGGATAAGTATGAACGTAAAAAGGATAATGATCTGCGGCAAAAACACAAGAACACTGCCAACACCGGCAATCAGGCCATCCTGAATGAAGCTTCGTAATATTCCTTCGGGGATATAGGTGGCGACAATTTCACCAAGTGCTGCAAAGCTGCCTTCTATGAAATCCATTGGTCCTTCAGCCCAACTGAATACCGCCTGAAACATAAAAAATAACATAGTAAAAAACAAAACTATGCCTGCAACGGGATGGAGAGCGACGCTATCAAGCAAGCGTGTCATTTTGTGCTGCCCACCTTCTTTAATGGTAACCAGCTTGGTTATGCGTCCGGCTTCCTTTTGAAGGGCACGTGTTGTTGTATCCGCCGGCTTGCCGGTCGGTTTGGCATAAGCACTTGCATCACGGGACAGATATTCCTTCAGCGCCTTAACACCGCTGTCCTTAACGGCAATTGTTGTCATGACGGGAACACCTAGTTCTTCGGACAGGCGGGCGACGTCAATTTCAATGCCGTCCCGGGTCGCGAGGTCATGCATATTCAATGCAACGATAATTGGTATATCCAGTGATTTCAGCTCCAGAACCAGCCTTAAGTGAACCCTTAAATTAGCAGCATTTATCACACATACCAGTACTTCCGGCTGTTCTTCAGTTTCATGAACACCAGTTAGTATTTCACGACTTACTTTTTCATCAAGGCTGCGGTCATTAAGACTGTAAAGGCCAGGTAGATCAACAAGGTAGACATTTTCCCCCGCTTCGGTCAAAACAGTGCCGGCACGACGTTCAACAGTCACACCGGGGTAATTTGCGACTTTTTGGTGGCTTCCGGTAAGTGTATTAAACAATGAGCTTTTTCCGGAATTTGGAGCGCCTATAAGCGCTACGCGAAGGGCAGTCATTACTTTTCCCCTAATATAATGGCTGCTGCTTCCATTTTTCGAAGAGCAACAGTGATTGTACCGATTTTAACTGCAAGAGGGTCGCCGCCAAATGTGCCTTTATGCAGTACTTCAACATCAAGGCCTTCTTCAAAACCGATTTCCAGAAGTCTGTCTTCAAGGTCAATAGCAAATTCCTGATCTTCTACACGGGATGTATCAAAGCCCAGAATTATGCTTTGGTCTCCTACTTTCAAATCACATAAATATTTTGTCATGTTACACTTACAGTTAATTATCATTATTAATAGCAATTAGTCTTAGACGATTCTGTCAACTTATTAAACAAAAAAGCATATGAAAAAGACGGGCCCAAAAGATTTCTCTATGGGACCCGCGGGTAAGCTATGAAATACTTATATTAATCAGTGTCGAACTTGATGCCCTGTGCGAGCGGTAATTCTGTCGAATAGTTCGTCGTACTTGTCATGCGGCGCATATAGGCACGCCAGGCATCGGAGCCACTTTCACGGCCGCCGCCTGTTTCTTTTTCACCGCCGAAGGCGCCGCCAATTTCAGCACCGCTTGTGCCGATATTCACATTGGCGATACCGCAATCGCTTCCGAATTCAGATGTGAATAGCTCTGCTTCCAGCATATTTGTCGTAAATATGGCACTTGAAAGTCCTTGTGGCACGTCATTTTGACGCTCTATGGCATTTTCAAGATCAGTATATTTGAACGCATAGAGGATCGGCGCAAATGTTTCGGTTTTGATGTTTGCGTCATGGCCGTCCATTTCAACCAGTGCAGGGTTGACGTAATAAGCGTTCGGATACTTATTCGCAAGGGCGCGCCCGCCGCCGGTAATTACACCACCATTGTCGGCAGCAACCTTCAGGGCCGCTTCCATATTATTAAAGCTGTCCTCATCAATCAGCGGTCCCATAAGTGTGTTTTCATCGAGTGGATTTCCGATAGATACACCGGCAAATGCTTTCTTAATACGGGGAATAATTTCATCATAGACATCTTCATGGATGAAAAGACGGCGTGTTGTTGTACAGCGCTGACCACATGTTCCAACAGAACCAAATACGATTCCCTGATAGGCAAGGTCAAGGTCAGCATGCTTTGAAACGATGATGGCGTTGTTACCACCAAGCTCAAGAATTGATTTGCCGAAACGTGCAGCGACTTTGGCGCCAACGATTTTACCCATGGCGCAGCTTCCTGTGGCACTGATGAGAGGGACCCGTTCGTCAGCAACAAGAACTTCACCAATATCACGCTCCCCTGTAAGGATTTGTGACAGTCCTTTCGGTGCGTCATCACCAAATTCGGCGCAGGCGCGTTCAAAAAGTTTCTGACAGGCTAGCGCGGTTACAGGTGTTTTTTCGGAAGGTTTCCAAAGAAGTGAATTACCACAAACAAGGGCAAGTGCTGCATTCCATGACCAAACGGCAACTGGAAAATTGAAAGCACTTATGATCCCGGTTGGGCCAAGCGGTTGCCAGATTTCACGCATTTTATGAAGCGGGCGTTCTGACACGATAGTAAGCCCATGCAGCATACGACTTTGCCCAACTGCGAAGTCACAGATATCAATCATTTCCTGAACTTCACCGAGACCTTCCTGATATATTTTTACGCATTCGAGTGTAACCAGGGACCCTAGCGCTTCTTTTTTCTCACGCAGGATATTACCTAAAATTCGAACAAGTTCACCGCGACGGGGGGCCGGAACTTTGCGCCACGCTTTAAATGCGTCAACAGATTTGGCGATTTTTTCTTTTGCTTCAGCAACAGTATCCATATGTACGTTTGCGATTTCACCGCCGTCAATAGGACTATGAACTTTCAGGTTTCCCCCCTCGACGTCCGCAGCGGTCAGTCCTAGGCTTTGATAAATTTCTTCTTTACTCATCATGGTTTCTTATCCTTTTCTTCTGTTTATTGACGTTTGTCTTATAATAACGCCGATTTATCCGACTAAGCTAAAAATATTTGATTTCAATAAAATCTTGCCATAAATTATATATAATATGAACAAAATATATTAATAATTGAACAAAAATCAACTAAATATGAACAATAATATAATAAAAATAGCCATATGAATTATAATTATGGCATCCTATTGAACTTTGATGATAAAATAATGTGGCTTTCCGTATTTATCACGCCATCAAGCATGGCGATATTGGTTAGCACCTCATCCATTTGTTGATTATTGTCAGTACGGACTAGTATCATAAAATCAATAGAACCTGCCACTGTTGCCAGGCAGTCCACTTCCGGCATATTATATAAAGCTTCTTCAATTTGCGCAGATTTCTTGGGGTCCCGCGTTATTGTAACGTAACAACGCGAATCGTTTGCCAGTGCTTCTGGTTTTAATTTTACTGTGTAACAATCAATGATCTTTTCTTCCAGGCGGCCCAACATCATATGAACAGTTGATCTGGCCAGGTCAAGCTTACGCCCGAGCTCCGCCGCGCTCATTCTGCTGTCGATTTTAAGCAAATCGAGTAATTTTTTCTCACTTTCCAGTAATTTCATATTTATGTCCTTAAACCGTATAATATATACAATATACATAAATATAATACGGATATCCATATAAAAATGAACAAAATAACTATATAAATGACTATAAGTAGTGAATTTAGCTTAAATTATTATATTTTTATATTTTATGAGATTCGATTATAGTTCCAAGAAAAACCATAGGAGCCAACCATAATGCTTACAAAATTAATCACCATCTTTACACTTACTCTACTTTCTGTAATGCATAGCAATGCTGAACAGGTGCGTGCGAGGGATATTGGTATCAAGCCAGGGGTACTTAGCCCTGGTACAAATAATGCCATAACGGATGTAAAGGGTGTTAAGGTAGGCCATGTGACGTTGGTTGAAGGTGATAGCATAAGGACGGGTGCAACAGCAATCCTTCCCCATAGTGGAAATATTTATCAGAATAAAGTTCCGGCGGCTGCCGTTATCGGTAATGGTTTTGGCAAGATGATGGGATACTCACAAATTCATGAACTTGGTGAAATTGAAACGCCGATCATACTAACCAATACTCTTAGTGTGCCGCGTGCGGCGGATGCAATTCTTGATTGGACCTTATCTCAACCGGGAAATGAAGCTGTCAGATCAGTAAATACAATTGTCGGTGAAACCAATGATGCGGGCCTAAATGATATCCGCGGACGCCACCTTACACCGGAAATTATTATAAAGGCCATCGAAAGTGCAAAGAGCGGACCAGTTGAAGAAGGTGACGTTGGCGCAGGTAAGGGGACGGTTGCCTTTGGCTGGAAGGGTGGTATCGGTACATCTTCCCGTGTGTTGCCCTCTGCCCTTGGTGGTTATACTGTCGGGGTACTGGTTCAAAGCAATTATGGTGGAACGTTGATGATGGATGGTGTTCCTGTGGGGGAAGAATTAAACCAATATTATCTGAAGGGATATGTGGATAGCGATATTGCAGATGGATCGATCATGATGATTGTAGCCACAGACGCCCCACTTTCTGACCGAAACCTTGAACGGCTTGCAAATCGCGCCCTTACTGGTCTTGCACGTACGGGGTCAGCCATGACAAATGGCAGTGGTGATTATGTAATCAGCTTTTCGACAGCAGACAGTGTAAGAAGAACGCCGGAACGCCGCGATAAAAATGCTTTATACGAAGAAATTTCCAATGATCGGATATCCCCGTTGTTTCAAGCAGTCGCCGAAGCGACCGAGGAAGCAATCTATAATTCATTACTAATGGCAAATACAGTTAGTAGCGTAGATGTCCGTACGGGTGAAAGCCGTACCATTCAGGAACTGCCCGTGGATAAGGTACGTGATATATTAAAGAAATACGCAAGATAATAGTTTTGGATTTTTTTGAGCGGGTGTGATAAGCCGCGCAGATGAAAACTGCCTCAAACAGAGCTGTCGAAACCAAGAGCCACGTTAAAGCAGTCCTTGGGCCGACAAATACGGGGAAAACCCATCTTGCTGTAGAGCGGATGATGGGTCATGCATCCGGTATGATCGGATTGCCGCTTCGCTTGCTGGCGCGTGAAATTTACGACCGGATTGTTGCGGGTCAGGGCCCCTCACATGTAGCACTAATTACCGGTGAAGAAAAAATAATCCCCAAAAATGCACGTTATTATGTGTGTACCGTTGAAAGTATGCCAGTGGAACGTACTGTTGATTTTCTGGCAATTGATGAAATACAGCTTGCCGCAGACTTTGAACGTGGGCATGTGTTTACCGATCGGCTTCTTCGGTCCCGCGGACGTCAGGAAACAATGCTGCTTGGGTCTGAAATTATCCGTCCGCTTATTCAAAGACTGATACCTGATGTTGAATATATAAGCAGGCCACGATTTTCGGACCTTATATATGTTGAGCCGAAAAAATTAAGCCGTCTGCCACGTCGCAGCGCTCTGATCACTTTCAGTACATCTAATGTTTATGGCTATGCTGAAATGCTCCGGCGCGCCAAAGGGGGTGTAGCCGTGGTTATGGGCGCGCTTAGCCCAAGAACAAGAAATGCACAGGTGGATTTGTACCAGAATGGTGATGTGGATTATATCGTTGCGACCGATGCCATTGGCATGGGTCTTAATCTGGATATTGATCATGTAAGTTTTGCAGAAACAGCAAAATTTGATGGTCGGACAATGCGGGATCTGACACCACCGGAACTGGCACAGATTGCCGGTCGTGCTGGGCGGTATATGAATAATGGTACTTTTGGCTGCATGACCGAAGGTGCTGATTATCAAAAGGGTCTTAGTGTTGAGATGGTTTATGCAGTGGAAAATCATCAATTCGCGCCTCTAACAGTTCTTCAGTGGCGAAACGCTTTTATTGACTTTAGCCGGGCTGACAGTGTGATTCGCTCATTGAGCACAGTGCCAGACACATTTGGCCTAACCCGAACCATGGATAAACTTGATCTGGATACTTTCAGAAAACTTGCAGACAATGATGATATAAAACAAATGTTGGGTGGTCCTGCCGCGGTGAAAATATTGTGGGAAGTTTGTCAGATACCTGACTTCCGACAAGTGTCTGATGACGAACATGCAAAACTTTGTGCGGCTATTTATCGGCAGATTTCTGCGGATCATGGCGTAATAAGTGAAGACTGGATTGCTAATATGGTGAAGCCCTTAAACAGGGTAGATGGCGGCATAGATACCTTATCCGCACGCATTGCCCATATGCGAACTCTTACTTATATTACCAACAGAAACGGATGGTGCGAAAAGCAAAAATATTGGCAAAAGCGCACAAGAGATATTGAAGACAGGCTATCAGATGCGCTACATGAACGTCTGACAAACAGGTTCGTAAGCAAAAGAACCTCAATATTAATGCGCGAACTTCGCCAAAAAGGAACATTGATGGCAAAAATTGAGGACGATGGTAACGTCTACGTAGAAGACCATTTTATTGGAACGATTGAAGGCTTCCAATTCAGGGAAGACGAAGGTGCGTTTGGTGAAGATAGCAAAATACTCAGAAATGCAGCCAGCAAGGTTTTAAGTGAAGAAATTAAAAACCGTGCAGAAGAATTCAATCAGGCCGAAGACGGCGAAATCAGTCTTATTTTTGGTGATCCACTTACAAAAAGTACGATTAATTGGCGAGGCGTAGTTGTAGGGCGTGTTATCAAGGGAAGTTCAATATTGGCGCCCAAAGCACTGGTTTTACCAACACCGGTACTACAAGGCGATGCGCTGAATATGGTGCAGGCAAAACTGGACAGGTGGCTTGATGCGCACATTGCCGAAGTGCTGACACCGCTTTTTGTCTTGCAGGAAGCAGTGAACGGTGCAAAGGATGAAGAAGGAAATGACCGTATTGGCGGCATGGCGCGCGGCATTGCCTTTCAAATGGTTGAGAAGCTCGGCACGATCCCGAGAAGACTGATTGCCAAAGATTTCAAGGATGTTGATAGCACGGGACGGTTTCAACTTAAAAAGCTGGGGGTTTGGCTTGGCGCGACAAGCCTTTATATACCGGCTTTATTAAAACCGGCTCCGGCTCAACTCAGACTTTTTTTATGGGCGCTGTTTAATGATCAGGACCGTCTTCCCGAAATCCCTACTGCAGGGCTTTGCACTATAAAAGTAGATAAAAAAGCGTCCAGGGTTTTTTATGAGGTTTCCGGTTATAGGGTCGTCGGCGACAATGCTGTGCGACTTGATATGCTGGAGCGTCTTGCCAATGCTGCCCGCGAGGTATCTATGAAGGGGCCTTTCCCTATGGATTCGGACCTGATGAGCCTCGTCGGTACCAGTGGTTCCGACTTTATCGAGATTATGGCGTATTTGGGCTACACAACCAAAGAATATGATGCCGCGGAAGCAAAAGAAATTTTATCAAA
>JAUILB010000079.1 GCA_030432815.1 Alphaproteobacteria bacterium
GGTGGGGATTTATCTTCAGTGTCGATGGCTGGGTCTACAGCCGCAACAACGGGGTGTCGATTTTTGCGACGTACCCTGGCGTTTTTAAAACCATGTTTGTATTTTCCAGTGTGGCTTGGTTCTCCTTCGAGTACTTGAATTTTTTTGTGGTCGAAATTTGGTACTATCCTAACAATAAAATTTTCACAAACTTTGGCTTTATCTTTTGGTATCTGCTGTCCTTTACTGTAGTGTGGCCTGGCATTTTTGAGTGGTATACTTATTAGTATTCCGGCATTTTTTATGCCTCTTATTGCTGATGCTTATTTAGCCGCAACTGTAATTTATCTGATTAAATTTTTTGTAGGCATTCCATTAATAACAGGGACTACCGCAATTAGAATGTCTGTACCTAATCAAATGAGGGGGCAATTCACAGCAATTTACTTTATTTTTGTCGGTCTGATAGCTGCCAATCTTGGGCCTTTGTTACCAGGTTTCATAACAACATATGCATTTGCTGATGATCCGTTGATGTTAAAGTATTCATTATCTATAACTGCAGCTATTGTAGCACCTATAGGAACAATATTTATCTGGTTCGGATGGCAGGAATATAAAAAGCTCGTATACGCGAAAGAAGATGAATAAAGAGGTAATAAAATGAAATATATTATAGCAACCCTTTTATTTATCATTCCCTCTGCCGCCCTTACGCAAGAACCACCAACAGCCCTACAGCAAACGTCAAATGATGCTCCGCTGTCCGGCTTGATCACTTTCGCTTTTTACAAGGACGTTGAAGCGGCTGAAGATTTTTATGTAAATATCATGGGCCTTAAAAAATCATATCACCGCGATATCACCCGCGTATTTCAGGTAACACCGGGGGCTGCTATTGGCCTTATGGATCATGCCGCTGCACCCGATGTTGAACTGAATAACAAAGACATGGGCTTTAGTTTCATTGTCGCTAACACGGATGATGTGGACAGATGGTACGAATATTTAAAATCCCAAGATGTCAATATCTATGCACCGCCAAGTGACGGCACACGTACGCCCGTACGCTCCGTTCATTTCTATGACACGGAAGGCTATGACATTGAAATTTTCGCCTGGCTTCCCGACGCAGAAATGATCAAAGAGTAAAGGTCAATTTCCGGGCATAAACGTATCAAGCATCATGTCTTTTACGACGCGGGAGCTGACACGGTAGCGGTTCATAAACACAATGAATGATACTTCCTTTTCCACATAGCGCGCGAAATAGGCTACAAATCCTGCGACCTGGCCACCGTGGCTGGTATTTTCCATCCCATGGTCCGGTTCCACATCCCAACCAAGAGCATAGTATGTATTTGTGCCATCAGGAAGGATTGTGCTTTCCCACATTGTTTTCTTAGATGCTTCCGTTAAAAGCTCATTGCCATAAAGGGCGGCGTCCCATTTGGCCAGATCGGCCGCGGAGGATAAAAGCCCGCCCGCGCCAAGTGTTGACGATGTTTCAGTCGCATTTCGGTTAATCAATTCCCCGCGTTTATTGACCCAGTATCCTTCAGCGCGGCCTTTGATGATCGCTTCCGGGTCCGCAAAGCGTGTTTGCGTCATACCTAGCGGTTCAAATATCCTTTTCTTTAAAACCTTACCTATGGGCATATTATCTACACGTTCTACAATCATACTGGCGAGATAATGCCCGGTATTGGAATAGTACCAGCCCTGCCCCGGTTCAAAATCCATAGGACGGCCATTTGCTATCTTAATCACATCCTCCGGCGTTACCCGAAGCCGATAAATATCATATGTATAAATTTCCTCATAATCGGGGATACCGGAAGTGTGGTTAAAAAGCTGCTTTACAGTTATTCCGGTCCAATCACTCGGAAGGTTTGGAAGGTACTTATGGATCGGGTCATTCAGGTTAAGCTTTCCTTCCTCAACCTGCATCATGGCTGCGGCAGCAACAAACTGCTTGCTGATTGATCCAATTTCAAAAACATGATCAGGTGCTACATCCACATCAAGTTCCACATTTGATTTGCCGTATGTGCGAAGCTCAAGAATTTCACCTTTGCTTGCGACTGCGATCAGACCACCCGGGATATTGTTTTCCGTCATATAGGTTTCAATATTCTTATCCAGTTCTTTAAGTGCTTGATCCGAAGGCATCGTGACCTGCGCCACAGTAAAATTGCAACCAAAATTAAATAAAAGAGCTATTATTGCAAAACGCATTTTTCTTACCTCTATTTTTGTACCATTTTAAATATTTCTATTGCCCGCTTATCATCATCGAGTTTTATTTCCTCTGGTGGAATTTCAACACCAGTAGCGCAGGCAGGGCGTCTGGACATATCCTCCATCCAGCGCTGCAAATGATCAAGCCCATCAACAGATATACCGCCCCATTCATGACCCCTCACCCAGCACCAGTTGGCAATATCTGCAATTGAATAATCATCAGCAAGCCATTCATGATGGGCCAGATGCCCGTCAAGAACTTCAAAAAGGCGTCTGCTCTCATTTTGGTAGCGGTCAATAGCCGGCTGATATTTTTCCGGAAAATAACGGTAAAAGACATTGGCCTGCCCCATCATTGGGCCAATACCGCCCATTTGGAACATAAGCCACTGCATAACGCGGCTGCGCCCTTTTTCATCTGTTGGTAGAAGCTCCCCTGTTTTTTCCGCAAGATAAATCATGATGGCCCCGCTTTCAAAGACAGCAAAATCATCATTTCCCCGATCAATGATGGCTGGAATTCTGCCATTGGGATTTATTTTTAAAAACCAGGGTTCTTTTTGCTCATTTTCCATAAGCTTTAAATTATGAACGGTGTAATCCATACCCAATTCTTCGAGCGTCACTGTGGCCTTAAAACCGTTCGGTGTTCTTGCAGTATAGAGATCGATCATCAATTTTGCCCTTTAGTTACAAATTGACGCATTTCACGAGTCATTTTTTCTAACGACGGCCCGTGTATGTAGATCATATGGCCCACTTCAAAATAGCTCATCTGCACACGTGACATATCAAATCCATACTGGTTGAATGTCATTTCCGTCCCGTGAAACGGTGTTGCCATATCGTAATATCCATTGGTAACGTAAATTCGCAAATCTTTATTTTCGGCTTGTCCCTGTGCAAGAAGCGGTGCAACATTTGTCCCATTCCGCCCTTCCGGCCAGTTCCAACGGCCAATACCACCGAGGATATTATATTCGCGGTGAATTCCCGTCACACCAAGGTCATTGCGCATATAATGCATTAGACCAGCCGTATATGCCGCATCAATCCCGGCCGATGAGGGATCATAAGAATATGTACGGTTATTGCCTTCCCGCTCATTAATGATAAATCGTCCGTCAAGACGGCCAACAGCTTTACGCTCTCTTCTCATCACTTCACTACGGTAAAGTGCCGCTGTTACCTTAAGGTCATTTATATCCAGATATTCTTTAGAAAGGCCCGTAAATTCATGAAGTTTATCGATTATTCCCTGTCTTTCTGCGGCAGGAAGTGAAGCCCCTTTAAGAAGTGCGGGTGCATATTCATCAATGGTAAAGGAACGTACCTGGCTTAAGAAATCTTCAATATTATCAGGGCGGTTTGGCACAAGATTATGGTACCAGCTGGTTGCTGCCATAGTCGGCAGATAGCTTAAATATCCAAAGATATGGGAATGCCGTGTATCTTCTAGATTAAAATCTAGAATTGATGAAATTAAAATGACACCGTTAAATGCAACATCTGTCCACCCGCCTTCAAGTTCACCGATGAGCGCGGCTGCACGCGTTGTACCATAACTTTCACCAGCCAGATATTTGGGTGATTGCCAGCGGTTATTTTCGGTAAGCCAACGATAAATAAAATTCCCAACGGATTTTGCATCTTCCTCAACACCCCAGACATCTTTTCCGTCAGATTTACCCAATGTGCGTGAATATCCAACCCCAATAGGATCTATAACAACCATATCCGTCACATCAAGAAGGCTCAACGGGTTATCACGAAGATCAAAGGGCGCGGCGCCGTCATCGGTTGCATTATCATCAAGCACCACCCGTTTTGGGCCGAACACCCCCATATGAAGCCATACAGAAGAAGACCCCGGACCACCATTAAAAATAAACATCACAGGACGATTTTCACCGGCACCGCTATCGTTACGAATATAAGACACATTCCACATAACGCCGGTAACTTCATCACTTGTTTCGTCGTACATCAGAGTTTCCTGCGCTGTCGCGGTATAGGATACATTTTCACCATTAATACGCATCTGATGCTCTGTGACAAATTTGGCAGGATTTTCCGGAACAGGCATGTTCTGAACTTCTCTGACGCTTCCCTCACGTTCTTGCGCAACTGCGATTGTGGCTGACAAAAGAACGGTAAAAATTATAACAATATTTTTAAATATGGATCCCATCGATATTTCCTTCCCCAGATATTATTTTGGTACAGTTTAATCCCTTATAGGGTTTCTGTCACTTTCTTTAAGTTTGGCGGGCTATCAGGATTTAAACCTTTTACCCTGGCTAAATTCTCGACAAACTTATAATAACTTATTATAAGCAGTAGCGGATCAGTAAGTGGATATCCGGACGCGACAAATGGCAATTTTTCAGCCTTTATTTGCTGATCTGTCGTTGCATAAATTTTTGCCCCCTGCGTTGATAATTGATTTGCAACCTGAATAATCGATTGCTCCGACGCATCCCTCGCGGTTAAGGCCAATACCGTAAAATCATTACCTATAATTGATTTTGGCCCGTGCATAACTTCGGCTGAACTAAAGGCTTCTGCATGAATTTGGCATGTTTCCTTGAACTTTAAGGCTGCTTCCAATGCAATGGCCATGGCTGGCCCTCTTCCAAGCACGTATAGCGATGACAGTTTTTCACAATGTTCTACCAGCGGCGACCAGTTACATTCAAGAGCCTGGTTGGCAAGATGCGGCAATTCTTTAAGGTTTTGCAAAAGCTTATCATCCTGTTTCCAGTGCGCTAATAACAAAAGTCCCGCAAATATTGAAGTCACAAATGTTTTAGTCGCTGCTACACTTTTTTCTACCCCAGCATTAATATTGAACACATGTCTACATTCTCTTGCCAAGGGAGAAGAAACATCATTTGTAATTGCAATATTTAATGCTCCCCCTTTTTTTGCCATGCGCGCCGTTTCCACAATATCAGGACTTTGACCTGATTGTGAAATGGCAATATTCACACTTTGTTGTAGCGATAGCTGTTTTTTATATATCGATGTTACTGAAGGGCCAAGAGACGCAACAGGAATGCCCGCAAAACATTCAATGGCATATTTCAGGTATAAACCGGCATGATCCGATGATCCCCTTGCAACTGTTGTAACCAGATGCGGATTTAAGGCATTAATTTCTGCGGCGGCCTCAATAATATGGGTCTCTGATTTTTCAATAAGTCTTTCCAGAGCTTCCGGAATTTCATTAATTTCTTTTTGCATATTTGAAATTTGCATTGATACCTCGCTTAGTGGATTTATTTCTTTATAACTCACTGATTTTTAAATGCGATCAATTAATCAAGCGTACGTTCGTATCGGAACATGGCAACAATACTTACCACAAAAATAATAACCCAAAGCGGCCAGAATGAAGCATAAAGATCGCCGCTATCCGCCCCTTTAAGCATGATGCCGCGCATAAGACGCATGAAATGGGTCGCGGGAAGTGCCTCGCCAATATACTGCGCCCATTTGGGCATCCCCAGAAATGGAAATAAAAATCCGGAAAGCAGGATTTGCGGCAGCAATAAAAAGAAAGTCATTTGAAGCGCCTGCATCTGTGTTTTGGCAATCGATGAAAATAAAAACCCGATCAACAGATTAACAACAATATAGATTGATACAGCACCAATTAGCATCGCATACGAACCAGCCATTGGAATGGTAAAAATCAATTCCGCTGTAATGATAAAAACAGCTGTTTGCACATAACCTATAATGATATAGGGCGATACTTTACCCACCATCATTTCAAACGGTTTAATTGGCATCGCAAGCAGGTTTTCCATGGTTCCCCGTTCTTTTTCCCGGGTTATGGCCACTGCAGTGATCATTGTCATGGTCATAGCAATGATGATCCCAAGAAGCCCCGGGATAATATTATATTGCGTAAGTCCCGCCGGGTTATATCTTTTATGAAGCACAACATCCACTGGCGGGGGAAGTGGGGCAAGCCCTGACAATGAGCCTGAAAGGTCACGCGAAAGACCGGACTGTACTATTTTCTCCATCGAATTTACGGCACCGGACGATGCGGAAGGGTCCGTTGCATCAGCGACGAGAAGCAATTGCGGCCTGTCGCCCCTTACCAGATCGCGTCCGAAATTTTCAGGAATGATAAATATAAAGGATACTTTGCCTTCTCTGATAAGGCTTTCTGCCTCAACATCAGTAGCAGGGCGGTATGTTATATTCATAAAGGTTGAATTTTCCGCAGCCGCAACAATAGATCGCGAAAAAGATGAATGATCACGGTCAATTAATGCCGTCGGCAGATGCCGCGGGTCGGAATTAATAGCAAACCCAAATAAAATAAGCTGCATGATCGGAACCCCCACCATCATGGCAAAAGTGGTGCGGTCTCGTCTCATTTGAACAAATTCTTTTAAAGCTACTGCCTTTATTCTGGCAAAGGAAAAGAGACTCATTGAAAATTATCCTCCGATCCGGTCATTAGATGAATAAACGCTTCTTCAAGTCCGGGATTACGTTCCTTCCAATCAAGTAGTGGATCATCAAAATAAGGTTCAATTGCTTTTTTCAAACTTTCCTTATCACTTCCGGTAACATGTAATGCCGTGCCAAAACGGGCAACATCATCAACGCCATCGATGCCCTTAAGTTTATTGCTTAAGGCTTTTAAACCCTTTCCTTCGACACGCCAGGTATGAATACCCACTCTGTCAACCAGTTCATCTGATGGTGCATCAATAAGTTTTTTTCCGTATGCAATATAGGCAATATAATCACATTGAACTGCTTCATCCATATAATGGGTGGATACCAAAATGGTCACGCCACGGTCTGATAACATATGGATCGTGTCCCAGAATTCGCGTCTCGCTTTCGGATCTACACCCGCTGTCGGTTCATCAAGAAGTAATAATTCAGGATCATGAAGCATACATGCAGCTAGCGCCAAACGTTGCTTCCATCCACCGGAAAGAGAGCCCGCAAGTTGGTGTGATCTTGCACTTAAGCCTAAATCCTCAAGGGCATCGTCAACTTTCTTCTTTCGGTTTTCCACCTTATACATACGGGCAACAAAATCCAGGTTCTCCCGAATGGTAAGATCTTCCCATAACGAAAATTTCTGCGTCATATATCCGACGCGTTTCTTGATTTCGGACGAATCCTTAACAACATCAAACCCAAGTGCAGTACCTGATCCGGCATTGGGCACAAGCAACCCGCAAACCATTCTGATTGTTGTTGTTTTTCCGGAACCATTTGGACCCAAAAAGCCATATACCGCTCCTTTAGGAACTTTCAAATCAAAATGGTCAACAACGGTTTTATCACCAAATATTTTGGTAAGCCCCTGCACATCTATAACCATTTCAGGATCATTCATTGCAATGTTACTTCCACTGGTTGGCCATTTAAAAATTTCTCTGGATCATCTGGAAGAGCTTCCACGCGATAGACCAGTTTGGCACGTTCATTTTCCGAAAAAATAACTGGCGGGGTAAATTCTGCCTGATCAGCGATGAAAACAATTTCACCTCCAAGTCCGGCTTCGCAATTATCACATGAAAAATTAACCCGCGCACCATGACTTACTTGTGACAGCATTGGTTCCGTAATAAAAAACCGTATGCGCTGCTGGTCCGGTGGAAGCAGTGCCAGAACCGGCTGCGTTGGCCCTGCAATTTCACCGACACGACGATATACAATTTCAATACGTCCGTTCACCGGTGCTTTAATCGCACGGTCCCTCAGTTCAGTTTCCGCCCTGACGATGGCCGATTTTTTGGCTTCCACATCACGCATAGCCGCCTCAATAACATCACTTCTTGCCGGAAGTTGAATTATTTCAAGACGAGACTGCGCCTCGGTAACACGGGCACGTGTTGCATCAAGGGTCGCCTGATCCTGATCAAGCCGTGCCGTTGAAAGCACACCCCGTTCAACAAGGCTTTTTGTCCGTTCAAAAGTTTGCTGCGCAAGTTTAAATGACGCTTCTGCCTCACGAAGTGTTTCTTCCGCCGCACGAATTTCTTCCGGACGTCCGCCTTTTTGAAGATTCAGAAGCTGCGATTCTGCGGCGGCACTTGCTGCTCTTGCCTCATCCAGCTGCGCCTGTGCCCGTTCGCTATCTACGGCGAATAATACCGCACCAGCATCAACCACATCACCTTCCTTAACGTTTAAAGTTGTTAAAATCCCGGCTGATCTTGGTGCCAGATTTAATAATCTGCCTTCCGCATAGCCCTGCAGGCTGCCATCTTCAGAATCTTGACCACAAGACCCAAGCATTAAACATAGCGTTAATATCTTCATAATTCGCATAACGATCACTCCTCCGGCATACGTACGCCATCAAGAAAAATATTAAGATGAGTCTCCAACAGATCACCAATGGGAATCTCCGGGTCTTTTTCACGGGCAAAAACCCCGTTCCAGATCAGCTGCATCAACAACAACCCCATGAGTGTCCTTACGGCGTAATGCGGTTCTATAGCCTTAAACTCACCACGATCAATTCCCCTTTTAATCACAGTCACAAGAGCATCCATGCTTACATCAATGACTTCACGACGGTAAAAGTCTGCATGTTCCGGAAAACTTCCTGCTTCGCCAACAATAACAAGGGGTATCGCACTAATCCTTGCATTAACAAGACCATTACCGACCAACATAATCATGTTTCTTAAAATTTCACTGGAAGGTTTATCGCTGTAGTCATCACATACATGGTCAGCAATCATCTTTAGGCGTTCTGCAATTGGGCTAACAGTTCTTCTTATAAGTTCCTTTAGCATCTCTTCCTTACTGGAAAAGTACAAGTAAACTGTTCCTTTTGAAAGTCCAGCATGTCTGGCAATATCCTCAATACGTGCACCAACAAAGCCACGTGCCCTAAATTCGATTAGTGCACCGTCAAGAATATCATCCGGGCGGCTTTCTGGACGCCGGCGCCACTTAGGCTCATTCTCAGGTACTTCACAAATTGTCATCGTTCGAATCATCCCAATTTATTAATAAATAACCAGTCATTTATTTATTTTCAAGAAAATTCAGTTCCAACCAAAAAATCTTTTCATTATAATATTTTCATAAGGGAGAAACATGTGAACAAAATAACAGCTTTTTTTTATGGATGGTTTATGGATCCGGCACTTTTGAAAGACAAGGGACTGTCCCCTTCTGATGCCATAGTCGCAAAGTTACCAAGCTATAAATTTATATTAGGCCAAAGGGCCTCAATGATAGCATGCTCAGGCGAAGAAACCTGGGGCACATTGATAGAGCTTAGCCAACAGGAACTGGATCAATTATATTCAGAACCTTCTGTAAAAGACTATGCACCTATTGATGTTATATGCGAAGATACAAAAGGTCAGCAAATACGCGCGAAAACCTATATTCTGCCTGATGATTATAAAATAGATCCACCAAAGAATTCCAATTATGCCCGTACCCTTTATGACATTTGTCGGAAATTGGAATTACCGAAAAAATATATGACCACATTAACCAGTTTAATTAACCAAATTGATAGCTCGAAATGAATTTACCGTGATTAAAAAAATAACCATCGCTACTCTTTTAATAATGCTGACATCATCCTGTGGCGAACAAGGTTCAGGTGGACCTGCACAGCCAGCTTTTGATTTGAAACAGGCTTTATATCAACTTGCCTACAACGAAGAAAAAAAGCCAACCGAAATTTCGGGCTTGCAAATGATACTGATTAAAAATGGCAAAGTCGCATTTGAACATGCAGAAGGAATGGCAAGACGCGGCAATGATGCAAATATAATTCTCACCAATGATCATAAAGTTCGCGTGGCATCCATTTCAAAACTGGTATTAACAATTGCTTTCATGACATTGGTTGAGGATGGAAAAGTAGATCTTGATGCCGATATTTCAGACTATCTTGGGTTTAATTTAAGAAACCCGAATTTTCCTGATCGACCAATCACAAGTCGGTATATTCTTTCCCATACATCTTCAATTCGCGATGGCGCATATTATTTCATGGGGTTGGAAGAAGATTTCAAAGACTTTTTTATTCCAGGAAATGCAAACGAACGAAGCGCTGAACATTATGATAATGGGAATCACTTTGCGTCAGATGAAAATCAGGCACCAGGTGACTATTTCACATATTCCAACCTGAATTTTGGTATTCTTTCAGGAATAATTGAAAATGTTTCAGGAAAGCGGATGGATTTATTTGTTAAAGAAACACTTTTTGACCCCATGGGCTTAAATTCAAGTTTCAGTGTTTGCACCCTTTATGAAAATGGTTTTTCATCGGTGGCAACACTTTATCGCCGCGGTGATGGTGGCATCACATGGGATCCCAGTGGTCCCTGGATTGAACAGGTCGATGGTGACCCTATTATCTGCTATTATGAAAGTGAAAGCTATGAACGCGGAACTACCCCTGACCTTTCGCCTCTTGACCAGTATCAACCGGGTAAAAACCCTACACTTTTTTCACCACAAGGCGGTTTACGGGCATCATCACGTGATCTTGCGACAATAATGCTTATGCTGCTAAACGGCGGCAAACATGATGATATACAGATTATATCGCAATCCTC
>JAUILB010000080.1 GCA_030432815.1 Alphaproteobacteria bacterium
AATAGCAAGCGGCATACCACCGAGCGATCCTGAACGCGTTGTTTCCGGGGTGTTATAATCTGCATGGGCATCCAGCCACAAAATGCTTACAGACGATGTGTCAGTGGATGTTAAGGATTGCTGTAATCCCCCCAGCATACCAAGTGCCGAAGGACAACTGGCAAGAAAACCGACAGTGAAATAACCGTCTGTTTCATTTTGCATCACGTTATCCGCCAATCTTCCGTTGGCATATCCCATTTTGCGCCAGCTTCCATATTCGGATGCTTCACGTTCTGAAAGTTCAGCGTGGGAAACCCTTATTTCCGCATTAAGTTCACGTAGCATATCCTGAATGCCGCCTTCAACCATGACTTCAGGGCCATTAAGAGCGTTCTGTCCACCGGAACCGGGCCTATGTGATTGTGCGGCAATGGCGATCCGCATGGTACCGTCTTCATTAAAATAATTTCTGTCGGTTGTATCGTCTTTTTTAACAAGTTGCGCGAATGCTATAGTGGGAATAAGCGATAAAGCAATTGCATATTTAAGTGCCCCTGATTTCATTTGTGGGTTCCCTTTGTATTTTTATTTTGTGATATCAAAAAGTTACTATATTACCTCTGATAGAGTCAATTTAGATACAGGGCAGAATGACGTAAATGAATAACAATATCAGTAAAGACGAAGGTTTTCTGAAAGATTCTCACGGTTTTTTTCGTGATCTGGGCCGTATTTTTGAGATAGCCTGGGACTTCTGGAATGGATTTAACAGGTTACGTGGCATAGGCCCGTGTGTAACTGTTTTTGGATCCGCCCGTTTTAAAGAGGGCGAACCTTATTATGATCTTGCGCGTGAAATAGGAAAGAAGCTTGGTGAAAATGGTTATGCGGTTATGACCGGTGGTGGGCCGGGTGTTATGGAAGCCGCAAACAGAGGTGCATTTGATGTTGGAGCCAAATCTATTGGCTGTAATATTGTATTGCCCTATGAACAGCATTTAAACCCGTATAGCAAAATCAGTATAGAATTTGATTTTTTCTTTGTCCGTAAAGTGATGCTTGTCAAATATTCGCATGCCTTTGTTATGATGCCCGGTGGGTTCGGTACTATGGATGAAATGTTTGAAACGCTTACACTGATACAGACGGGCACGATCAAAAATTTTCCTGTTATTGCTTTTGGTTCGGATTACTGGAATGAGTTAAAACCATTTGCGGAAAAAAGCCTTTTGAAACATAAAACGATCGATCGGGAAGATCTTGATCTGGTTAAAGTAACAGACGATATTGATGAGCTGATTGAAATTATCAATTCGTATGTTTAAGATTATACGCAAAGCATATTAGGGAGAAAATAATGCCAAGGATTATTAAAGTCATTTTAGTCATCGGATTTGCCACTCTGGCAGGGTGTTCAGATAACAATGCGTCAAATGATACGGAACAGACAATGGCAAGCGTTGAAGAACGGGCCAATGACATAATTGGTAATAACGCATATCTATATTACAAGAATTATGATGAAGCTATTGATTTTTATCATAATAAGATGGGCTTTAAAAATGTGTTTGAGTTTCCCGGATTTGCCATGATCCTGCAATTTTCACCAACCACATTTATCACTGTTGTCAATGATGACGGGTCGGGCAGGGGAATGCATAGCGCGGATGAGCCAAAAACAATTGCAATTGCATTACTGACCGACCAGGTTGATGGTTGGTATGAGTATGCCGTCTCGCAGGATATGGCAGTTCGTAATCCACCAAAACCGCTTGGGGACAGCCCCCATAATGGATTTTTGGTAACCGATCCGGGTGGATATATCCTTGAATTTGAATATTTTGCGCCGCATGCGGAAAATGTGAATTTTATGCCACTGCTTGACCCGATGGAAAATATGTATGTTGATCCGGATCAGGGAAGTCCGCGTCCCGCTGATCTTGGTTTCAAAGCCGGTATTTACTGGCTTTATCATAGTGACAGAGAAGGCATTGAAAAATTTTATACGGACGCATTTGGATTTGAAAAAATAGTCGTTCAGCCATTTTCAGATATTTTTACATCAAGCGCGACGGGTTTTATAGGTTTGGTGGATGGCAATGGGCCGGGTATTCATAGTGCCACCCATGACAAGGCTGTAAATGTCGGTTTTATGACCAGTAATGCGCAAGCATGGTGGGATCATTTAAAAACGGTTGAAGGTTTTACTTTCCGGCATGATGAACTTTATCATGAAAATGATAGTAATGGTGTCAATCTGATTGACATTGTTATCGGATATGACCCTGAAAACTATTTTATTGAAATTGATCAGTTTCTTGATAATGAAGCGAATAAGGCGATCCGGGAAGCGCTCGGTCAATAGCCGCAAGGGTTTATTTTTTTAAAACGAACGCCGGAAAGTTAAACTTCCGGCGTTTTTTAATGTATTTTTAAGTACATATCTTAAGATTTATTTCACTAATTCTGATCATTATTCTTTGGAAAGATAAATTAATACTCAGGAAATCATTTCATGAATTCAATATATAAAGCCTTCATATTCAGTACAACTTCGATGCTTGTAATATCAGGAGCCACTGCACAGGATATTGAGCCGGAATTTTCACTTTCCGCTAGTGCAGGTCTGGAATATGACAGTAACCTTACCGTTGATGCAATTGACACATCAAGCAATATTGGCGACGAAGCTGTTGTGCTTGATGCCAGTGCGGGGGTTGAATTGGTGGATAATGATCAATATGGATTTTCCGCAGGGTATGATTTCTTTCAAACACTTCATTTTGATCTTGATAGTTTTGATATGAGCATTCACAGCTTTAATGCTGATGGCAGATATACAGTGAATGATATAGATTTCGGTACAACTTTGATGTTCAATGCAATCGGCCTCGGTGGGGACAGTTTTCTGAACATTACAACTGTGCGTCCAAATGTTGGATATCTGATGCCAAATAACAAAGTTTATCTTACGGGTACATATGAATATCAGAAACATTCATTTCAGCAGAATGCTGTTTTAGCCCGTAATGGTAACAGAAACGGTTTAATCGCTTCTGTTTTATATATTATCGGTGAGGGTCGGACAGCTTCAGCAAGCTACCAATGGACGGATCATAACACAACTGACCCCGGATTTAGTTACACGGGCAGTACGATTGATATATCCTTCCGTTTTCCTGTGCAAATGTCTGAAAGGGAAACAACTGTCAGAGCCGGTTATAGGTATCAAAGTCGCGGATATGATAATGCAAGTGCTTTGTATAATAATGGGACCGTTCGTGATGATAACAGGCACCGATTTACCGCATCCTGGAAAGTTCCAATCAGCAATGGATTTTTTGGTGAGGCGGAAATTGAATATTTGTCATCGAATTCGAATTACCTTCCCGTGGATTATAGTGAAACCATCACTACGGTTAAACTTGGCTGGGAATATTAAAAATCTTATTCTGATAAGCTAAAAGTTTATCTAAAATTATGAAATGTTTAATTTATTGATCTTACTTTTGACATATTAAATAATCATAATTGATGTGTTTGACACGAAAGGAAATATTATGCGCCCACTTAAGTACATGACAGCACTTGCAACCGTAATGATAGTTAGCGGTGTTGCTAATGCTCAAGAAGTTGACCCTGAAGGTGAAGTTGAAGAAACTCCAATTCTTACCATGGAAGAAATAAACGCGAATTTTGAAGCTGCGCGTGAAGAGCGCAAGACTGCTCTCAGAGAACGTGAAATGGATGATGATGACGCCGATGATGAAAGCGAAGAAGGCGACGACGAAGGCGGTCATGTAAATGATGAAATTAATGCTGCATTTGCAGAGGCCCGCGCAGAACGCCTTGATGCTTTACATGCGCGTCGTGATGCACGGAAGGAAGCAAATGAAGAAGCTAAAGCTGCCCGCGATGCCGCTAAAGAAGATGCCAAGATGGCGCGCGAATTAGCAAAAGAAGAAGCAAAAGCAGCACGTGAATTGGCCAGAGAGGAAGCAAAACTGGCCCGTGAAATTGCAAAAGAAGAAGCAAAAGCAGCCCGTGATGCAGCGAAAGAAGCCCGGGAAGCCGCAAAGGGCAACTGATAAAATTAAAAAATGTATTTTTAAAAGCCCCTATTTATAGGGGCTTTTTTTATGTAAAAATCATCCTGTATACTAATTTTAACATTTGTTTAACTTTTGTTAATAAATGATTGATAAATTTATATTTAGTACAGTTTTCACCCTTGCTGATTGGTATGTGTTTATGCAGGAAATTTGAACATAATTTGAGCAAGAAACAATGAAACAAAACATCGTAAAGACCATGAAGAGGGTAATCGTGGGAGGGCTTTGCGGGTTTTTGGGTATTGTGACCCCATCCTTGGCTGGGGCAGAACCGCAACAGGAAAAATCTTTGACTGTTTTAAAAGAATGGTCGCCGGAAATTGATGTGAATGGCAATTTCGAGGCGGACAGGCGTGCCTGGCTTGCGTCATTACGTGCGCAGCGCGTTACGATTGACCCGGATAAAATTATTGCCGAGGAACTTGAACCTATTGATAGTGATGCTGAGGCGGAAGACGAATTTTCAAGGGAAACTTTGTATAGCTATATTGATGCAATTTCAGAAGAAATTGATCAGCTACAAAAATAATACACCTTGGGAAAATTGATTGTGCTTGATGCTAAATCCGTTTATATGGGTTTTGGCTAATTAAAGGACACAATCATGGCGCAGACAATTAAGGCAGCTATTCTCGGAGCAAGCGGATATACGGGGGCAGAATTAATCCGTCTTCTACAGCGTCACCCTTATGTTAAAATCACGCTCATGACGGCTGACCGTAAGGCAGGCCAGCCAATTGATGATGTGTTTCCGCATCTTGGCGGGGAAAATCTGCCTGATCTGGTTGCTATTGATGATGTAGACTGGAAAGCGACTGATGTGGATGTTGTATTTTGTGCACTTCCTCATGCCACAAGCCAGCGTATTATCAAGGAAATATTTGAAAAATCTGCAAATCAGAACATCAAAGTCGTTGATTTAAGCGCGGATTTTAGAATTCGTGATGCGGGTACCTATGCCAAATGGTACGGTGGCAAACATGATGCACTTGATTTGCAGAAAGAAGCAGTCTACGGCCTTACGGAACATTACCGGGATGATATAATAAATGCCCGTCTTGTGGCATGCCCGGGATGCTATCCGACGGCGGCGTTACTTGCACTTATTCCGCTTATGCAGGAAAAAGTGATTTCAAAAGACGGGATTATTATTGATGCGAAGTCGGGGGTAAGTGGTGCCGGGCGTTCGCTTAAGGAAGCAAACCTGTTTACCGAAGTATCAGAAGCCATGCATCCATATGGGATTGCGGCGCATCGTCATGCCCCGGAAATTGAACAGGAACTCAGCCGTGCATTTGGTGGTGATCTTCTTGTTACCTTTACGCCGCATTTGATCCCCATGAACCGAGGGGAGCTTGAAACAATTTATGTTAACCTTGCTGATGATAAAACTGCGAATGATCTTCGTACAATTCTTCAGAAAACATATGCTAATGAACCATTCATAACTGTTGTTCAGGAAGGCGTCGTTCCGGCAAGCCGTCATGTGCGCGGTTCCAATAATACCTTAATCGGTGTATTCGATGACCGGGTGCCGGGACGGGCGATCATTGTGGTCACCATTGATAACCTTGTGAAAGGATCATCAGGGCAGGCAATTCAAAACATGAACCTTATGTTTGGATTTGATGAAACATTGTCTCTTGAGCAAATGGCACTTTTTCCTTAATTCACCAGCCGTTGCAGCGGTTCCAGATTTCCACAATTTCACGTCCGCCGTCAACAACATTATATTTATCATAAGCTGCTGCGGTCATGCAGGCATGATTGGGAAGGATACGCAGGCGTGTGCCGATGGGAAAGCGATCAAAATCAAATGCTGACCCGTCCCGCGTAGTGATAATTCCATGTTCCTGATTGGCACTGCAAACATAAAGGTTATCGATAATTTTTCCGTCAATATCAGCCACAAGGCCGTATCCGGCATCGAAATCTGTGCCGCGTGTGCTTTGATCTTTGGAAAGGGCCATGCCGCCTGCATCAGTAATGATGCGGTTCTGGTTTTTTTTGTGGCTGATCACGGTTGTGAGTACGGATAGGGCCAAGTCAGACTCTGCATCTGCGTTTCCGGATCCCGCCTGATAAAGATCCTGAAACACATATACGCCCGCCCGTAATTCTGTTACGCCGGATAAATCCTTTGCATGAGTGGCAGTGGGCGTGGAACCACAACTTACAATCGGGCAGGGCAGTCCTGCGGCGCGAATATTTTCGGCTGCGCGAACGATCAGGTCCCGTTCATTCTGTGCTGCTGCTATAAGGTCTTCTTCATTTTTTGAATGATAGCTTTCACCCGCGTGGGTCAGCACGCCGGCAAGTTCGGTTCCTTCGCCATCATTAATGGCGCGGGCGACATTTAACATTTCCGGATCATCCGGAGATAGTCCGGCCCGGTGCATATCCACATCGATTTCCACCATCAGTTTGTAAACACGGTGGTATCTGACCCCGGCATCGCTTATGGCGCGGGCAACATCTGCGTTATCAATAATCATTTTAAGATCAACGCCACGGTCAATGATGTCCTTTGCGCGGTCAAGTTTTTCAGGCACCATGCTGACGGCGTAGATAATATCTTTAAAACCGGCAGCGGCGAAATATTCGGCTTCACGAAGGGTTGAAACCGTAATCGGGCCTACGGATCCCCCGTTGATCATCAACGCGACCTCAACCGATTTAGCTGTCTTTACATGAGGACGAAGAGCAACACCAAGCCTCTCCGCCTGCTTATTCATGCGGTCAATATTGCGTTTGACAATCCCCTTATCGGCGATCAGGCAGGGGGTATAAAGTTCATCAAGCGTCATAGATTTTTTCCTTTATATGATCCGCGATAGCAAGACAGCTTGTTAGTCCCGGGCTTTCAATCCCAAATAAATTAATGAGACCCTCTATACCATGTTCCCTTGCGGATTGTATTATAAAATCTTTGCCATCTTTCGATAGTTTTGGCCTGATCCCGGCATAGTCCGGATTAAGTTTTGATGGATCAATGTCAGGAAAATAATGACGAATAGCTTCAAGGAACTTTGGCTTTATACTGATGTTCACAGTGTATTCCTCAATTTCAACAAATTCCACATCTGGGCCGAATTTGACCCCACCTGCCATATCAAGGGTCAGATGAATGCCCAACCCGCCCTTAAAAGGCAGGGGATAGACCAGATGATTGAAATTTGTTTTTCCGGAATAGGAAAAATAACAGCCTTTAGCCATAACAAGCTCAGGGATCAATGATTTATCCAGTGCATCAATTAAGCTTGCAATTTTCTGTGCTCCAAGACCCGCTGCATTGATCAGAGTATCACAGGTGATTGCATAATTATCTTCCATGATGATTTTAAAACCGCCTGCTGTTTTTTCGATGGCAGTGATTTCTGTATTATAAACCACCTGCCCACCATTATTTTCAATATCTGCAAGCAGGCTTTGCATAAGTGAATGGCTGTCAATCACACCGCTGGAAGGAGAAAATATCCCTTCAAAGGCGTGTATATCAGGTTCCAATTTAGTGCATTGTGCACCACTTATTGATTTTAAATCGATAATGCCATTTTTGATCGCATTGCTTTTGATATTTTCAAGTTTTTCAAGTTCGTGTTTCGAACTTGCAACGAGCAATTTCCCACATCGCTTGTGGGGAATGTGCCTTGATGCTGCATACTCATAAAGCATTTCTTTGCCGGAAACGCAAAACTGTGTTTTTAACCATTCTTTATCGAAATAAAGCCCGGCGTGGATTACTTCACTATTTCGCGAACTGATGCCCATGCCAAAGCTTTTTTTTCGCTCAAGAATTAAGACCTCATGGCCAGATTTTGTTAGCTTTTTGCCGATGGCTAGCCCAACGACACCAGCGCCAATTATAATCGTTTGAATATGGTCAATCATGGTTAAGGAATATTTTTGCTTTCAATGTAGAAAATGTCATGTTATAAAATATCATCTTTGAAAAGTGAGTATTACTAAAATATACTCAAAAATAAAATTAAAAACTGGTTAACAGGGTATTTTCAAAGGGAAAACTAGACCTCTTCGAGGTTTCAGGGCAACATAAAAAGGAATTATAGTATGAAAAAATTCAGCGGGCAAAGTCGCAGGAACTTCATGAAGGGTGCCGGTGTAACAGCACTTCTCTCTGCGGCGGGTTCTGGAAGCGCAATGGGCATGGGTATGGGGCAGTCTATGGGCGGTTCTGGTAAAGGATATAATTTTGATGATATTTATAGCCGTATTGGTCATAACAGTGTGAAATGGGATGCTGCCATTAGACGTTACGGCAGAGATAAAATTACAGTGCCGATGGGCATTGCTGATATGGACTTTAAACAACCACCATTTGTTGTTGAAGCACTTAAAAAACGTGCGACATATGAACAGTTTGGTTATGAAACATTACCTGACAGCTATTATCAAGCCATCATTGACTGGAATAAAGAACGTTACGGCGTTGAGATTAAAAAGGAATGGATCAGAAATTCATCTGCACTGAAACCAGGTATGGTTTCTTCCATGCGCGGTCTTAACCCGGTAAAAGGTAAGGTAATACTTTCAACACCAACATATTCCGGTTTCCGTGGGGCAATTAATCAGGCAGGAATGCGCGTTGAAATGAACCCGCTTAAGAAAGTAAATGGTCGCTGGACATTTGATCTTGATGATCTGGCAGAACGTCTTGACTATGAAACAAAATGTCTTGTTCTTTGTAACCCGAACAATCCATCGGGTGAATGCTGGACTGCTGATGAAATGCGCGCTCTTGGTGATCTTTGTATTTCACGCGGTGTGACCGTTCTTGCGGATGAAATTCACTGTGATTTTGTGAACAAAGGAAGCAAATTTGTTGCTTATTCTTCCATCGGTGAAAAATATGCAAACACAAGTATCACTTATCGTTCACCTTCAAAAACATTCGGTCAGGCAAATCTGAAAGTTGCTTATTTCTATACACAGAATCAGGACCTGATGGATGCGACGATGATCGGTGGCGGTCATGAGCAAGGCTGTAATGCATTTGGTCTTATCGCTTGTGAAACAGCATTCCGTGATGGTGCACAGTGGGTTGATGATCTTCAGGAATATATTGACGGTAACTTTGATTATCTTGTTGAATATATCAATACACCTGGCAATATGCCTGGAATTGAATATTCAAAACCTGAAGGAACATATCTTGCGTGGCTTGACTGTAATGGCATTATGGAAAAAGTTGTTACAGATGAATACCGCAGAGAATATCATGATGCGCAACGTGACGCTGGCAGAAGACATTCGGGCCTGACCAAGGAAATGGCACTTGGTGAGTGGATAGTCCAGAATTCTGGTGTTCAGCTTAACGCCGGTTCATCATACGGTATTGGTTCAGAAGGCTTTATGCGTATGAACATTGCTGTTCCGCGTTCAAGTCTTGAAACAGCACTTAATAATCTGAATGCTGCACTTAAGAAGGTTGCTTAAGTACAGCAAGAATTAGAATTTGGGGACGGGCTACCCGCTGAGACTTGGCGGGTGGCCCGTTTTTTTTCTTCAGCTTTTTATTTCGAGCATGCCATGCTAAGTTGACGCCTGAGAAAATCAAAATGGGAGAATAAAATGAAGAATATTCTGGAAATGGGACGCCGCGGATTTATGAAAGGGCTTGGTCTTTCTGCACTTGCGACCGCAGCAGGTGGCGCGACAACAGCCGCAAATGCAATGGGACAGTCATCATCCATGTCCGGCAAAGGGTACAAAGGGTATGATTTTGACGAAGTGTTTGTCCGTCAAAACAGCCGTAAATGGATTGCGGCCTATAATGCTTACGGCGAAGAAAATATCGACGTCGCCATGGGGACGGCTGACCTGGATTTTAAACAGGTACCAGAAGTCGTTGAAGCCATGAAGGAAAGAGCTGAATACGAAAATTACGGATACGAGCCCACACCTGACAGCTTTTATCAGGCGATTATTGACTGGAGCCGTGAAAGATACGGTCAGGAAATCCAAAAAGAATGGATCAGAACATCATCAGCCCTTAAACCGGGTATGGTTTCATCCATGCGTGGACTTAATCCTCATAAGGGGAAGGTCATATTGCTGACACCTACCTATAGCGGTTTTGCAGGCGCGATTAACAAGGCCGGCATGCGTGTGGAAATGAGCCCGATGAAACGGGTTAACGACCGTTGGACGTTTGATCTGGACGATCTTAAAAATCGGCTTGATTATGAAACAAAGTGTGTGGTGCTTTGTAATCCCAATAACCCCTCCGGAGAATTCTGGACCGCGGAAGAAATGATGGGACTTGGTGACGTGTGTATTGACCATGGTGCAACAGTGCTTTCAGATGAAATTCACTGTGATTTCCCCAATAAAGGCACAAAATTTATTCCATACGCTTCATTGGGTGAAAAATATGCCAATACAAGTATCACATACCGTTCACCATCTAAAACATTTGGCCATGCCTGCCTTCGTGTTGCTTATTTCTTCACACAAAATGAAGACCTTATGAACGCAACCATGATTGGTGGTGGCCATGAGGAAGGTGTAAACACATATGGTGTGCTTGCCGCTGAAACAGCGTTTCGGCATGGCGGACAATGGATTGATGAT
>JAUILB010000408.1 GCA_030432815.1 Alphaproteobacteria bacterium
CCCTATATTAAAATCTCTTCTTAGCCGATCGTCAACATAGACCAGATTGTTGCGGAAGATATTGTCCCCACAGGAAACAAATCGACTGGTATCGACGGTTTCCTGCAGTATGCGATAAATCCAAACCTCAGGTTCAATGATAGTATTGTTTTCCACGACTATGCGTGTGCTACCGACAAAGGCAATGGGTGCATCACTTCCTTCAAATACATTGGCCCTTACGACGAGGTCAGCGGCCTCAAACGGTGCATCTAATGGTCGAAAGAAAGCCAACCCGGTACTTCCTCCTAAATTGACGCTTCGCATTCCTGCATTTGTAAACTTGTTTTGCTCTATCACCACATGGTGCGTTCCTCCTTTCGCCTGGATACCATTACTTCCCATATTTTCAAACAAGTTGCCCTGAATTTTGCCGTAGTGACAGCCCACCATATCTATACCACTTCCACCACCAGCACCATTTAAAAAAGTGCAAAAAGAAATTCTAAAGTGATCTAGCCCTGAAAGCTTTAATAAGTCATTGTTTCCTGAAGCATTCATATCTCGGAAGACACAGTGCTCGATGATAATATGGTGTGTGGGCGTTTCAATGGAACCGTTGTCGTCAATATTAACACCATTGGCTGTTTGTCCAACAAATTCAAATCCAACAATCTTTAAATAGGCACAATCACTCAAGTGCCAAGCCTCGCTCCCTCCTTGATAACTCACTAATCCTGGAGTCTCCGCCATTATCACTATGTGATGAAAGACATTACCTTGAAGGTTGGTGAGGTTTTCTCTTTGTTGATAAATCCCGTCCCTAACGACTATGCTATCTCCCGGCACGACAAAAGGTGCGGCCTGCTCTATAGTTTGATAGTTTTCCTGTGGCCCAACGAAGTGGGTTTTAGCCGTCACAACACAAATGGTCATCAGGTTTAAAATCAAAACTACGAACCACTGCGCCACCCTATTTCTACATTTCATCATATACAATTTTAACCAAGGCCAGTCTGTTGCCTTTCAAGCTTGGGACAATAAGTGAACGGCCTCCTGTTTGAATGGCTTCCCTAAATCGCAATTTCAAATTTTGATAATCTGTACTCATCAAATTCTTTCGCTCTTTTAACCCTCTTCCTGTGACTATATACTCACTTACCGTATTTTCACTTCGAATTTCATCATTAAATAAGATCCGAAGCTGCGACGGCAATTCAAACACAAAAAATGATGAGTACATCGCATCATCGTCCTGACTATATTGTCGCTTATGCAATACTTCTGACCAATGTAGTTGACCATCAGGATGAATTGAAAACGCCACGATATCTTCAAAATAATAATCCACCCATCTTCTAGAATAAGCGGAAGATGCGCTTGCAAATGAAGGCCTTCTGCTGTATTCTTTACTGAGCTCTCCAAAAACAACAAGTCCACCGTCAGAACGGGGTTGTAAATGTCGAATTACTAAGTCTCGTAAACCCTTCTTTTTATTAACCTTCTTCCCATAAATATCTTGAAGCAACTCGTCGCTGAAGCGAATTGTGGAAAGGGCATAGTCCGTTGCTGATTTAAAACCTACATCGAAGGTTTTTATACCAATCGTTTTTAAATCTGATTTTTCTGAAAAGCTACAACTGCCAACTATTGATTCGTCACCGTCATTAAATTCAAATCTAACATCATAACAAAGTGTTCCTCCTAAGGGAATTATAATGCGGTTTTCTGCAGAATCCAGGGGCACAATTTCCAGTCGATGAGATTTTCTTTGTGTCCACCTATTGTCCGATTCAAAAATTAAATAACCCCTTCCTTCATTGGAAACCAACGTCTGTCTAAAATCTCTTGAAATACTTCCATCCTCTAGTTCCTGAACATGTTGCCAATCTACTGTAAGACTATCCACATCCAAACCCCATGCAGATATAGAACGATTTCTTTCGGTTGTAAAAATGACACACTTTTTATGGTTTTTACTTTTAGCCAAAAAGTAATCCGGTGTATTTA